>LBSF01000010.1 GCA_000991805.1 candidate division WS6 bacterium GW2011_GWC2_36_7
TAGGGAGATACCTGTTAACTACAGAGTTGGAGGATCATTCACAAGGCCTACACTATTAAAGTTAAATGATCTGTACTATTTTACAAAGGGTTATCCAAGCGATACGTACTCCTCAAACGAGAGAAGCAGTAGTAATGGTTATACTATATTTAAGATTGGAGATGCAGATACAACAATAATCGGAGATTATACTTATGTCTTAGACTACAAACTCAAATATGCCATTAATTACTTTGATGATCATGATGAACTATACCTAAATATCACAGGTACTGGTTGGGAGGTCCCAATTAATAATGTAATCGCAAATATAACAATTCCAGGAGATATCACAAAGAAGCTTTGCTATACAGGAGCAACTGATTCAACAGCCTCAGATTGTACCTTTAAGGATTTAGGAAATAACGAAGTGTCAGTTACTGCGAAATCTTTAGCTACATATGAAGGACTAACTGTTGTAATAGCAATGGCGAAAGGTACTATCGCTGATACTACAAATCAACAGAGAATTCAGGCTGTTATTACTAATCTTGGGATATTCCTTCCTATACTCGCAATAATAGCTATAATAATCATCTCACCAAGGGTAAATAAAAATAAAAAGATAACCATTATCCCTAATTATGATGTCCCCAAGGGGATGAACCCTCTAAGAAGTGGCTTTGTATACAAAAAAAGTTTATTAAATAGCACAATTACTTCTCAAATTATTAATCTCGCAATAAATAAGTACCTTATCATTAAACAAGTCTCGAACAAGAACTATGATCTAGTTAAAACTGAAAAAGAGGCTCCTACAGATCCGGAGGAAAAGATTCTTTATGATGGTCTATTCAAAGGTGGGGATACTGTTAGTTTGAAAAGTCTCAGTACTTCTTTCTATACAACGGTTGCATCATTAAAATCTTCAACAGAAAGGCGAATGTATGAAGAAGAATACTTCTCTAAAACTCAAAAAAACATCTCAAATAGATTCCTTGCGGGAGGATTTATAGGGATATTTCTATGTGTAGTATCTGCAACTTACTGGTCTATGAACGCAGCTATGAGTTGGTTCTGGGGAATACTAATCTCTGCTGTTATTATTGTGATATTCGCGTCACAAATAGACAAAAAGAGCCCAAAAGGTAATGAACTTTTCTACGAGTTAGAAGGCTTGAAGATGTATATTAATACTGCAGAGAAAAAGCGAATTGAATTCCATAATGATCCTAAGAAATATCTTGGTTTGTTTGAAAAGTTATTACCATATGCAATGATATTTGGTTTAGAAAAGAAGTGGGCAAAGGAGTTTGAAGATTTGTACACAGAAGAACCGTATTGGTACCAGGGGAATACGAATATGTTTAATGCATATTTAATGATGAATGCACTTAACCATATGAATCAACAAGTTGTAGCACATGCTACTCCAAGTAATAGTGCAAATGGATTTGCATCCTCACATGGTGGATCTGGTGGAAGTGGCTTCAGTGGAGGAAGCAGTGGCGGTGGTTTTGGTGGTGGTGGTGGCGGTAGTTGGTAGGATTACCATTTCACAGTGTATCCCTTTAATGTAGTCCTGATATATGAATACATGTAATATAGAAGGTACATAGGTTTGTTAATCGCAAAATCTCTACTATGCATATATACCATCTTCTTACCTCCCAAACTTTCCTTAAATGAATTAACTCCTCTCCATGGATGCTTATTCCCCATATAGTTTGGTGGTGTCATACCTCCAAAGAGATCTAAGACTTGAAGCCCTAATTGCTTAGCAAGCTTAGTCGATTCCCAGAATAATAAATATGTAACCCTAATATTCTTCTCTCTAAACTCTGTATCACTTCCAGCCTGGTATATATGCATATATTTCCCAAACACCGTACATTGCCAAATACTAATTGGTCTATCTTGGAAATATCCTACAATCATGTAGCACATATTATTATCTACCTGAATCTGTAATTCTTTAAGAAGTAACTCAGCAGGTCTATCTACATAACCCTTATTCTTCTTAGTTTGCTCATGGAAAATCTTGAATGTTTCAAATTGCGAGTTATCATTAAACACCTTTACGGAAATATCTGGATTCTTAGATAACTTGTTAATATTATTCCTCGTAGAGTCTGTCATATCATGTCTTAACTCTTCCTCTGTTTTACTGAGATCAAAGTATTGGGATACAAGTGCATCGATATTTTGAATAGGGGCTTCAACTGCGAAATTTTCAGCATAAACCTCACTAAGCGCAGAATCCTCCTCAACTAAAGGGGATGTACGTACCATGAAGCATCCATTCGTGCGTCCTAGCTCCTTACAGAAGGTCAATATTTCGCTCCAACCCGCCTTATTTGAATTCCTTAGCAAAGGAGTATGTTTACACTCCAGAAACTTTCCAAATATCTTCGAATGACCAATATTTCCTGCAACTATCCCTTGAAATTCATTTTCCTTGTAAATCATATACCTAAAAGTTTTGCCCCCTACTTCACTCAAATATTTGTATCTTGCACTACTGTTAAGAAATGAATAGACCGGAAGAGTTAATACTAAATCATTCCATTCTTGTTCGTTGGCTACTTCTCTAAATTCTAAATTGGGCATTTTACTAGTTACTTAATTTAAAAGGCTTGCCATTTTCATTCACAATCCTAACAATCTCAACAGCTTCTTCATCCTCAAGATCAATATTTGTAGGAAGATTTAATATTGACTTAACTAATGCTTCTGCCTTAGGACAACTTCCACTTACATACCCTACTTTATCTAAATTCCCATGAATTGGAAATACAACAGAATTGTACCATCTGCCACAAATATATTTATGCACTTTAAGTTGCTGCATCAAAACCCCGGGGTTAGAAAGTAACACTGGATACCTAAGTAAATATTTTGACGCTGTCTTATTTCTTAATTCTAGATTCAACTTATCATCATATATATTTGTTATTTCTTCCCTACGTTTGTTAATTGCATCGCATTTTTCTAATTGATTTAACAGCAACGCACTTTGAACTTCACTGATTCTATTCATATTTAAAATCGTATCTACAGAACTTGTCGCTTGTTGTTTTATCAATCTTAACCATCTAAATATCATTACAAGTATTTTGCCTAGCGTAACTCGTGATTGAAAAGGAAGAATTGGAGTAAAGTAGTATTTCTTAATTAAACTCCAAAGCTGAATATACTTTGCATTGTACAGTGCTTGCTTCTTACTCTGGGTTTCAATATTCAGATACAAATCCATAACTGTTTTTTCAAATTGAGGGTTATTAATAACGACCAAACCTCCCTGAACAGCACTAATGCCCTTGTCTTGAGCAAAACTAAAGAAGGATACGTCACTATACCTATTGATCTCTGTCTTGCTGTAATCAGTATAGAAAAGGTGCGCACAATCCTCAATTACATATATATTATGCTTCATTGCCATCTCTGAGATCCTCTTCATATCTGCAATATTCCCAAATGTATGTTGCACAACAATAGCCTTTGTTTTAGGTGTGATTTTCTTTTCTAAATCCACAATGTCAATATTGAAATCATTTTGGTTAATATCTACATATACAGGTTTAGCATCCAACCATAGGATTGGAGTAACAACTGCAACGCAGGTCATAGCTTGCACTATAACTTCATCGTTGGAATTAATCCCTAGTGTTTTCAATGCAAAATACAAAGCTTCTCTCCCACGATTAAAAAGATATACCTCTTTGCTCTTAAATATACCCTCTAATGATTTCTGTAATGTAGCCGTACTGTTTGAGATGTTTTCCTGACCCTTTAATATCCTTTTTGCCAATTCCAAATCATCTGCTTGAACTGTAGGTATTGAACCAATTAATGTTGGCATTAAATTCGATTGATTAAAAATAAACAAGGTTGTTTAGGCAACTGAATATCATTCTTTCTCCAATCAGCAATACTCATTGTTTTAATATATCCGTCCTCACCTCCAACATTCAAAGCAATACAAAGGTAAGTATTTGGATCACAGACTGAGACAGTGTGCTCATACAACTTTTGATTTCTGTATGGTGTATCCATATATATTTGAGTTTGACCTAACTTCAAAGCTAAACTTTCAAACAGTCTAATCCTCTTTCTCAACTCTTCAACATCTTTTGGAATATATCCATTGAAAGCAAAGCTTTGGCCATTCAAACCGGACCCCATTAAGGCAAGTATAATTGAGGAAGGTCCTACAAATGGTACAACTAAGATATCAGCGTTCTGAGCTTCGATAACGAGTCTAAATCCTGGATCTGCAATACTTGGAGAACCCGCATCAGACATAAGGCCAACATCTTCACCAGCATACAAAGGTTTAAGAAGTTCTCTTAACCCATTATCTCTTGTATGCTCACTTAGCTCCATCATAGCGATCTCACGCATTGGAGTTTCCATCTCTAAAGTACCAAGATTTCTTCGAGCATTCTTCGGCGTTTCGACAACAAAGTTCTTTAACTTAACAATCTTCTCAATATCTTCCTTTAGAAGAATATCCTTAAGCTCTCGGTTATCAATTGGTGTAGGTATCAAGTAAAGTGTTCCTGTTTTCATTAATATGTCCTTTCAAAGTTTTTATCAATTAAATCTAATGTCAATTTCCATATTGCAGGTCTCCCATGGGGACAACTGTATGGATTCTGGCATTTAACTAACTCATTAAATATACTAATCATTTCGCTTCGATCTAGCTTTTTCCCTGACCTCACACTAGTATGACAAGCTATGGTGGCTAAAATGTCGTGCTTAAGCTTTTCAAAATTCTGTTTAAGTATAGCTGGATTATCTGCTAATTCAAACATCTCTTTAAACATCTTTTCAATATCAAATGTAAACTCAACCGGAGTTGTATTAAGGTCAATTCCACTAACTGTAATTTCATACTTAAACCCAATCTCATCAAAGAATTGTTTGTGCTCTTCTAGGAATAATTTCTCCTCTTGGGAGAAGCTTAATTGCTGTGGAACTAAAAGTGTTTGAATATTCTGTTTGTCTTTTTCATTCCTAGATATCCTTTCAAAATTGATTCTTTCTGCCGCTGCATGCTGATCAATAATCCAGAGACGTTCGTCAGAGAACTCAATCACAATATATTTATCAAATATCTGGAATATGTTTGTAAAAATTCCACTTTCTTTCACCATTTCATTGTTCGAGAACTCAAAAGATCCTGTGGTTTGCTCCATGGCTTGCTTTGAAAATAGTAGACTATCTCTAACTGAAGATGCTTTATTGTTAAAAGAAATATCACCACTGCCACTATCCGAATATGATCTATTCCCACCAGAGACATTTCCCTTACTTGCGAATCTCTCTCTCATTGCTGCGAAACTGTTTTGACTGTTACTTGATACACCCAACGATTGATTTTCCTTAACATCCCCATCAGAAGATTTAGGATTGTAGGATAGTGCTTTTTCAAGAGTATGAAGAACCGCTTCCTGAACTGCAGAGTAGATTCTAAACGCATTTTCAAATCTAACTTCCTCTTTCCTTGGGTGTACATTTACATCAACTAAATCAGGACGAATTGTAAGATTCAAAACAAAAGGAATCTTCTCCCCAAATGGAAGATATCTAGCATATCCTTCATATACAGCTCTAACAATCCCACGCTCAGTAATTGGACGCCCGTTTATAAATACATACTGCTTCATTACCCTAGGCCCATGTAAAGAAGGGTGAGCAACATAACCATTCATAGAGATACCTGAACCATTATAAAAAATTGCTAACCCTGTATTGTCGGGGAATATATCCTTGACTCTTTCTAACTGTACAGTACCTTGTTTTGCATCTTTAACCTCTGGTAAATCCAAGGCTTTCTTCCCATCCTTCTCTAACAGAAAATGAATATTTGGGTATACCAGGAAATATTTGGCTAACAATTCATATATCTTTCTGTACTCAGTCTGTTCAGATTTAAGATATTTTCTTCTTGCAGGAATATTGTAAAAGAGATCCTCAACTTTTACTGAAGTGCCTTTTTCTCTTGGACTTTTTTTAATCTCAGACTTCCCGTTCTCACTAAACCCAATCTCATACCCTACCTGATCCTCTTCAAACTTTGAAACCACGGTTACTTTCGCAATAGAGGTAATGGTAGAAAGGGCTTCTCCTCTAAACCCCATACTCATTAGAGTGTTCAAATCCTCAATGCTTCTTAATTTCGAAGTCGTATGTGCATCAAAAATATCGTCTAAATTCTCTTTTGGAATACCAATACCATCGTCACTAATCTCAATCATCTTCATACCACCGCCATTAATTCGTATTGTAATCTTCCCAGCCTTAGCATCAATAGCATTGTCTAGCAATTCTTTTACAACTGAGGCAGGACGCTCAATAACCTCACCTGCCGCTATCTGATTCACCACCTCTGCTGTTAATCTGTTTAATTTTGGTCTTTCCATATATATGTATTTTAACACAATCCGATATCTGCTAAAATCATCAAATGGATTCATTCAGATTACAAGCTCCCTACGAGATTTCCCCTGATCAACAACAGGCTACAAATGAGCTGTTACAAAATATTGAGAATGGAAAACAAAGACAGACATTACTTGGTGTAACTGGATCTGGAAAAACATTTGTCATGGCCAATGTAATACAGAAATTAGATAGACCTACCTTAATACTTTCACACAACAAAACATTAGCAGCTCAATTGTACGAAGAGTTTAAAGAATACTTTCCAGAAAACTCAGTTAAATACTTTGTTTCCTACTATGACTACTACCAACCAGAGGCATATATACCTTCAAAAGATCTTTACATTGAAAAAGAGTCCCAAGTAAATAAGGCAATTGAAAATCTTAGATTTGGAGCAATGAATTCTGCACTCACTAGAAAAGATACCATTGTTGTTGCATCAGTATCGTGTATTTACAATATTGGGGATCCAGAAAACTATGAAAATAAATCTTTAGAATTAAGAAAAGGACATGAGTTTAATCTCACAGATTTAGCAAGAGAGCTAGTTGCAATGAGATATGTAAGGGATACATATGATTTTGATACTGGAGTATTTAGAATTAATGGAGATACAGTGGAGATATTCCCACCATATGAAGAATATTCAATTAGAATTGAGATGTTTGGAGACACCATTGAAAACATATTCAAGGTAGACCCAATATCTAAGCACAAAATACAGGAGATGAAAGAAATCTTAATATTCCCTGCAACCTCATTGGTCTACTCAGACGATGTAATCAAGTCTGCAGTTGGGAATATTCAACGAGACCTCATGCAACGTGTAGCATTCTTAAAGAATATCGGTAAAGATATTGAAGCATACAGATTAGAACAAAAAACGAACTATGATATCGAAATGCTTCAAGAGGTTGGATATTGTAAGAGTATGGAAAACTATTCCATATATTTTGATGGTCGAAAGACTGGTGAAGCACCATATACTCTGCTTGATTACTTCCCTGATGACTATCTAATGTTCATTGATGAATCACATATCACTATTCCTCAAGTAGGTGGAATGTACAATGGAGATAGGGCTAGAAAGGATAACTTAATTGAATACGGATTTAGATTACCAAGTGCGAGAGATAACAGACCATTGAATTTCAATGAGTTTGTCAAAAAACAAGGTAATACTGTATATATCTCTGCAACACCATCTGAATATGAACTTCAAGACAGTAACAAAAATGTTGTCGAACTGCTTACAAGACCAACAGGATTGGTAGATCCAGAAATTGAAATTAGAAAAACAGAAGGACAAATAGATGATGTAATAACCGAGATAAACAAAAATGTCGCAAATGGACAAAGAGTTTTGGTTACGACATTAACAAAACGTATGGCAGAAGACCTTACTGATTACCTCAAAGATTCAGGTATTAAAGTTCAATACTTACATTCTGATATTGATACTGTCGAGAGAGTTGAAATTCTTAGAGAACTAAGATTGGGTAAATATGATGTTATCGTAGGCATTAATCTACTTCGAGAAGGAATAGATTTACCCGAGGTTTCGTTAGTGATAATCTTGGATGCAGATAAAGAAGGGTTCCTTAGATCTAAGACAAGTCTAGTACAGACCATTGGAAGAGCTGCAAGGCATGTACAAGGCCGAGTTATAATGTACGCGGATAATATGACAGATAGTATGAAATATGCTATTTCAGAGACCAACAGGAGAAGAAAATACCAGAAGAAATACAACGAAGAGCATGGAATAACTCCTACTTCAATTGTTAAAGAAATTAGAGGATCATTAGTAGAAAAAGAAGAAGAGATAAATGTTGATGATGAATATGTAGAGAAATTAGATCAAAAACAAAAGCGTTTGTTAATAAAGAAATTAGAAGCTAAGATGTTACTAGCTGCAGATGGCATGCAATTTGAAAAAGCAGCTGAATATAGAGATCAAATAAAAGAAATACAATCTAATTTATAAAATTGAATCAATGTTCCACCTATTTAGAAAGAAAATCGGATTAGCTCTTGGTGCAGGATCTGCCAAAGGATTAGCTCACATAGGGGTAATAAAGGAATTGGAAAAAAACAATATTGCCATAGACTATATTGCCGGCACTAGTATTGGTTCGGTAATCGGAGGTCTCTATGCACTTACAAAAGATATAAAAGCAATAGAAGAATTGGCATATTCGAAAGGATATAAAGATATGTTTGATGCATTCTTCGACCCTTCATTAAAATCAAGTATTTTTAAAGGAGATAAGGTAATGGATTTCCTTGACGACTATGTAGATGAAAATACCCTTATCCAGGATACAAAGATTCCATTTGCAGCTGTAGCTACAAATATTAAGAATGCGCAACCAGTAGTCTTGAAGGAGGGAAGCCTAAGAACAGCAATCCGAGCAAGTATATCGATTCCCTTGCTTCTCAAGCCTGTAAAGTACAATGATATGATACTCATCGACGGAGGAAACACAAATCCTGTCCCAGTTGATGTAGTAAGAGAAATGGGTGCTCAAAAAGTAATTGCTGTCAATTTGTATTCTAGTAAATTTCCAAGGGATTTTGATCTTGAAAAGCTTTCTTTCATGGATATCATAAATGTTATGATTGACACATCTTTGTATAATTCTTCAATGGAAAAAACAAAAAGTGCAGAGGTACAATTACATCTTCCCGTAGATCCTAATCTCCCCTTAACAGCTATCGCAGAAGATCCATCCGAATTGATCAGTATTGGAGAAGAAGCTACTAGAGCAGCTATGGATAAATTAAAACGACTTTAATATGTGGGCATATATTTTTAGCATCGCGATATTAGCAGCTAGCATCTATGCCTTAGTACAAGGCGCCGAATTATTCATAAACCAATCTTCAGCACTTGCTAGAAAATATCACATTCCTGAATTTTTGATTGGTATAACAATTGTTGCGTTCGGTACCTCCCTACCAGAGTTTATAATTAGTTTTATAGCTGCATCTCAGGGTAATGTTGCAGTTTCTACAAGTAATATAATTGGAAGTTGTATTGCTAACATTGGGTTTATACTTGCTGTAACTGCACTCTTTGGGGCCATAAAGATTAATAAGGCCAATTTAAAGTTTGATATTCCCCTGTCTGTATTTAGTGTTATTATATTTCTCGTTATCCTTTATTTCACTAACGGGCAGATCAATTGGATTGTGGGAATAGTCTTGCTGGTCATATTTGCTGCATATTTTGTTCTTGTCTATTTTAGAGAGAAGAACAAGAGTATGGAAAGTACCCCAACCCATGCAAAAATCCATCCTTTTCTAATTATATTAAGTATTGGGCTTATTGCAGCTGGGGGTAAATTTGCAGTTGATTCAGCTATTGATTTAGCAGGGTTATTACATATTTCAAATGGTTTTGCTGGGTTTACTATATTGGCTATCGGTTCTTCTCTACCTGAGTTAATTGTTTCAGTTGTCGCACTTAAGAATGGTAAAAATGCTTTGAGTTTGGGTAATATTATTGGTTCTAACTTTTTTAACTTGTTCTTTATTATTGGTATTTCATCCTTTGTTACTACACTTTCTTTTAATGATTATATCTATGAATTAGTTATATTGGTTTTGTATAACTTGGCGTTGGTAGCAGCAGCATTAATTGGAAAGAAATTCTATATTAGTAAGCGAGAGGGTTTGTTTATATTAATATCGTATATGGTATTAATTGTTTATTTGTTTTATAGATAACTTGCTATCCAATCTGTATATCAGGGTAAATGTTTTGAATTTTATTATATAAAGTATCCAACTCCCCCAGATCACCATTTTCATATGCGCTTTTTAATTCTTCTATCAATTGGGTGTATGGCGAAAATGGGTCGTAAGTGTCAATGATATGCAAAGCTATTGGATTCTCCTCATACTTCACACGAGCCCTTCTAAAAACAGTTTTTACATCTTTTGGGCTTAATATTGAATTTTCTAGACCTGATCTAGCATTGATAAAAAGGTCATGATCTCCTGGTGATAAGCTGGTTTCATTGTTTATTAAGGGTTCTTGGTCAATCATGCTAGTTGAAACAATTGCGGGACATAGATTCGAACTATGATACTTGGCTTCAAAGGCCAATGTCCTACCATTAGACGATCCCGCATTAAACATGGAGATTATACTACAAAAATATCTATACTTGTAACTCCCAAACCATATATAATGGAAACTATGAACCTAAGAAAGCACAAGAAAACAACCTTTAGAGAAGAAGCGAGGGTATTTATGCCTAAAAAGCCATCCACAACCAAACCACTTAGAACAGCAAAACCAAATATATTTAACAAAATAAAACAAACCACAGGAGGAAAAAGTAAGAGAAGAACCCCTATTCGAATACCAAAATTCTCAATATACTTCTTTCTCGTTTGCTTACTCCTAGTTGTAGGATACTTCTCAGTAATATTCATAAACAATCTTAGAAACCAGGAAAAAGAACAAGCTGTAACCTATGTAATTGGTTTGGAGAATATCCCAGCATACCCAGACTCAACATTCATATTCCAAAACAGCTTGGACCAAGATTCTGTTAAGAACTTCCTTAGTAATGGAGATTCTGCATATAGATTACCGAACAATACAAACATAGATGATACTTTTGAATACTACAATGAGAAACTACCAGCACTTGGTTGGCAATTTGTACAAATGGTATCTATGGAAGCTCCTGACAAGGAATACGGGCAATATTGGACCAAAGCAAACATAGGACTAAGGATATATTCCAAATTTAGAGATGTATGGTATGAAACAATCACAATCCCAGAAGCTCAAAGCGGATTAGCAGAAAGAGTGAAACAAAGCACGGATATGGAAATACTCTTAACTGATGATGAATCCCAAGATCTACTTCCTGATTTCCCATGGATATTGAAAGTACCAAAGGAATATATCATATCGTACAAAGCTTCCGCATATGACAGCACACTTCAACAAGTATCAATAACTAAGATTGGAACAGAAGAGCAACTAAATCTAGTACCAATGGACAAGGCAGGAACCAGAGCATTAGATTATGCTTTAAATGACTATGTAAAATTACTAAACAGCACTTCAGATGAAAGATGGGGGGTTATCAATACATACGTAATATCAACAAATCTTGGCACTGCCATACGGGGAATAATTGGAAGTAACACCGAAGATAGAGAAGTTGCAGTAATAACTGATAGCTACAATGATATTGTATATGTATTAGATTCGAATGTTACAAAGAATCCTTTCTTTGATTATATATTGGAAAATATTGCTCCACAAAACACTAAGAGATTTTAAAATACATTTTCACTGCTTCTACAACTTTTTTATTTCCTAGTATCTTTACTAACTCATCT
>LBSF01000011.1 GCA_000991805.1 candidate division WS6 bacterium GW2011_GWC2_36_7
CTGAAAAAAAAGCAAAAGAAATTCAGGAAGATAAAAAGATTAAAATCGTTGTGTCAAATTCGGTTAATCTGGGGTCATGCAAAAAGAACCTTGAAATTTCAAAAAAATATCCGAAAATAAAATTTGCCGCAGGACTTTATCCTGAAGAAAGTTTGACTCTTGATAAGTATAAAGAGTTTGAGGAATTTCTTTTGAAAAATAAAAAGGAAATTGTTGCAATAGGAGAAATTGGACTTGACAAAACGGAAAAACTTGATTTTGAATTTCAAAAAGAAATTTTTGTAAAGCAACTTGACTTTGCAAGAAATTTAAATCTGCCTGTAATTATTCACACAAGAAAAACTGAAAAAGAAGTTTTGGAAATCCTTGAAAAATTTCCTGAATTAAAAATTGTCCTCCATTGTTTTTCAGGAAATTTTAAATTTGTAAAAGAAGGAATTGAACTTGGGTGTTATTTTTCAATTCCGACAAACGTTGTTAAAAGCGAGCATTTTCAGAAGATGCTGACTGTTGTTCCTAAAGAAAAAATCCTCACTGAAACAGATTCACCTTATTTATCTCCTTTTCCTGAAAAGAAAAATGAACCTGCTTTTATTACTGAATCAATAAAAAAAATAAGTGAAATATGGAAAACCCCAAAAGAAGAAACTGAAAAGTTAATTGAAAAGAATTTTGAAAGAATATTTTTATAATAAAAAGGGCCATCAAAAGATTTAAATAAGAAACCCTTTTTGACTAATGATGGAAAAAGACATCGGGAAAATTTTCTTGTAAAAGATTTACTACATCAACATTATACTTTCTTTGTTCAAGTATAGCCTCTGTCTGAGCTGCTCCTTCTTGACCTTCAAGTGTATTCCCTCCTGCTCTATCTTGTGCATATGCAACATCATATGCATTCCCTGGGTCACTAATTCTTCCTTCTGAATCATAAAAAGGTGTACTTCCAGTTTCATTCATATCTCCCATATAGGTCGTTAATAATAATTTACTTATCTAAGATTATCTCAATGGAAAATTTCTGTCAACGAAATAGCTCTAAATAACAAAAAAACCCACTATTTCTAGTGGGTTTATCAATTCTAATAAGTCCTGGCAATGACCTATCTTCCCAAGACCAAAGGTCTAAGTATTTTCGGCGCTAGAGCGTTTTACTTCTGAGTTCGGGATGGAGTCAGGTAGTTCCACTCTGCTACAATCGCCAGGCAACAAAAATCTAGGTATAAATTCCTGTTGCCTGACAACCTTACTTGCGTAAGATATCAGGACTTAAGTTCTAAAGAGCTAATGAACGTGTACAATGTACACACTCAAAACTGAATAGAAATATGTAATTTCAAAAAAAGCTTTCGATCTATTAGTACTCCTCGGCTGAACATATCGCTATGCTTACACCTGGAGCCTATCAACGTGGTGGTCTACCACGGATCTTTCGTGCAGCGAACTGCACAAGTATATTTAATCTTAGGATTAGCTTCGTACTTATATGCTTTCAGTACTTATCCATTAGCAATTTAGCTACTCAGCGATGCACTTGGTAGTACAGCTGATACACCAGAGATTACCACGCCCTGATCCTTTCGTACTAAGGGCCGCTTCCTTCAAATATACAACGCCTATACCGGATAGAGACCGACCTGGCTCACGACGGTCTGAACCCAGCTCACGTGCCGCTTTAATGGACGAACAGTCCAACCCTTGGGGGCTTATTCACCCCCAGGATGCGACGAGCCGACATCGAGGTGCCGATCCTTGCCGTCAATATGAACTATCGGGCAAGACTAGCCTGTTATCCCCGGGGTAGCTTATCTCCGTTAAACAATGACGCTTCCACGCGCAATCAAAGGGTCACTTAAACCTACTTTCGTAACTGATCGGGATGTCTCCCTCACAGTAAAGCCTCCTTATGCTTATGCACTCTTCACTCGATTTCCATCCGAGTTGAGGAGACCTTAGTGCGCTTGCGGTACTCTTTAGCAAGCAACCGCCCCAGTCAAACTGCCTACCATACACTGTCCAAAATCCAGATAATGGATTCTGTTAGAAATAAAATTCCAAAAAAGTGGTATTACACTGACGACTCCACCCTCCCTAACGAGAGGACTTCAAAGTCTCCCACCTATTCTCTATATTCAAAACCCTATTTCAATGCAAAGTTGCAGTAAAGCTCCACGGGGTCTTTTTGTCCTGGTATAGGTAGGCCGCATCTTCACAGCCATTTCAATTTCACCGAGCGCGCCGTCGAGACAGCGGAAGAATCGTTACGCCTTTCATGCAAGTCACTAATTAAGTGACGAGGTATTACGCTACCTTAGGACCGTTATAGTTACAGCCGCCATTGACCAGGGCTTCAGCTACCTGCTTCACCACCACCGGACACACCGAAGTGAGTCTGGCATACGGATAACAAGCTACTTTAACCTTCTGGCATTGGGCAGGCGTCAGCACTTATACATATTCTTACGAATTTGCAAGCGCCTGTAGTTTTGGTAACTAGTCGTTCTTCCCTATTCTATGCTGCTTCCATCACTACAAATAAAAATTACTTATAGTGGAAAGCCCCCCTTCTCGCGAACTTACGGGGTTAATTTGCCGAGTTCCTTAACGACGCATCACTCGTACGCCTTGGTGCATTCACACCAGTCCACCTGTGTCGGTTTGCAGTACGGTTACAGATATCATTTGTGAGTGTAAACACTCACTGTTAGAAGTTTTTCCTGGAAAATTAGTCTGACAAATTGGATTCCCGAGGGTCCCCTTTACATCGCAACTCGTGTCCATCTACCGGAGTAGAAACATCTTTCCGGACTTACCTAAAAAGACTCTCTCGTTGCTTGAACCCCAAACCATTAAGGGGCTTGCCTTTTCAATTCTCTATCTTCATCACTGATATCAGTAGTACAGGAATATTAACCTGTTGTCCATCGCATACGCTTTTCAGCCTCTACTTAGGACCGACTAACCCATGGTTGACTGACATAGCCATGGAAACCTTAGACATTCGGCGAGCAGGGTTTTCACCTGCTTTACGTTACTCATCCCAGCATTCTCACTTCTATACGCTCCAGCAGCTCCTTACAGGCCACCTTCACAGCGATGTATCGACTGCTAAGTCGATCATGTATAGAACGCTCCCCTACCACTCACATATCCTAAAAGGATACACAAATCCGCAGCTTCGGAATATACTTTCAGCCCCGTTACATTTTAAGTGCAGAATCTCTCGATTAGTAAGCTTTTACGCACTTTTTAAAGGATGGCTGCCTCTGAGCCAACCTCCTAACTGTTTGAGAAACTCCACTTCCTTTCCCACTAAAGTATAATTTAGGGTCCTTATCTGACGGTCTGGACTGTTTTCCTCTTGAGCACAGGAACTTAGATCCCTGACTCTAACTGCCACAATGTACATCTCGGTATTCGGAGTTTGACTGGACTGAGTACCCTTTCGGGCCTCAGATCCAATCAGTGCTCTACCCCCAAGAATTAAATTATGACGCTAGCCCAAAAGCTATTTCGGGGAGAACCAGCTATCACCTAGTTCGATTGGCATGTTACCGCTAACCACAAGTCATCTCATAGATTTGCAATTCTAAATAGTTCGGACCTCCGTTTTGATTTCTCAAAATTTCATCCTGCTCATGGTTAGATCACTAGGTTTCGGGTCTCGTGCACGCGACTCAAATCGCTCTATTCAAACTCGCTTTCGCTTCGGCTCCCCAATAAACATGGTTAACCTTGCCGCGCACAACGAACTCACTGGGTCATTCTTCAATAGGCACGCCATCACCGGATATACCGGCTCTGACTGTTTGTAAGCATACGGTTTCAGTAACTATTTCACTCCCCTAACAGGGGTACTTTTCACCTTTCCCTCACGGAACTAATACACTATCGGTCGTAGAAGATATTTAGTCTTGCCAAGTGGTATTGGCCGCTTCCCACAAGATCTCGCGTGCCTCGTGGTACTTAAGAAGTTAGAAGAGATATTTCATCTTTTCATATACAAGGCTTTCACTTTCTATGGCACACCTTTCCAGATGTTTTCTATTAAAATGAAATATGTATATCTCCGGGTCGCTTGCTGCTGACCCTACTAACCCTTACAACACTCATATTGCACGAACAGCAATCTACGAGTTCTCCTCCTCGCTTGTCGCAACGCGACTCACAATTCAGATTACTCTTACACAATATGAGTTTAGACTCCTCCCTTTTCGCTCGCCACTACTAAGGGAATAAACTCTTGTTCTTTTTTCCTGCGGATACTGAGAGGTTTCACTTCTCCGCGTGCCCACCTATACAGCTATGTATTTACTGTAAGGCGACTGGGTTTAAATCCAGCCAGGTTACCCCATTCGGAAATCCCCGGATCATAGCTCGTTTGACAGCTACCCGAGGCTTATCGCAGCCTACTACGTCCTTCATCGGTCTTCTACGCCAAGGCATTCACCGTATGCTCTTATTTTGCTTTATATTGAAATTACTTTCCTATTCAGTTTTAAATGTGCAACTACAGATTCTGTAAATATTTATTACAAATTGGACCTACCTATACAGTAATAAATATGTACTACAAAACCTGGTTCATTTTTCAAGAATTAAAGATTTAGTCTTCGTTTCCTGATATCTAATATGGACCTGAAGGGAGTCGAACCCTTGACCTCTTCATTGCAAATGAAGCGTTCTGACCAGCTGAACTACAGGCCCTCATAATCGATTATGGTGGGCGCACCAAGGATCGAACTTGGGACCTCAGTCTTATCAGGACTGTGCTCTAACCAGCTGAGCTATACGCCCATCGATTCGCTCTCTAATATAAAAAGAACTAGCTCTTGAAAGCTAAAAAGTGATAGGAAGATCTAGGTTACTCCTTAGAAAGGAGGTAATTCAGCCGCAGATTCCCCTACGGCTACCTTGTTACGACTTAACCCCAGTTATAAGCCTTACCTTCGTCATTCCATTCCTAAAGAACAGAACACCTTCGGGTACGACCTACTTCCATGGCTTGACGGGCGGTGTGTGCAAGACCCGAGAACGTATTCACCGTGACATGGCTGATTCACGATTACTAGCAAATCCAACTTCACGAGGTCGAGTTTCAGACCTCGATCCGAACTGAGATCGGCTTTTAGGATTAGCTCCGCCTTACGGCTTGGCTGCCTATTGTACCGACCATTGTAGCGCGTGTGTCGCCCAGGACATAAGGGCTATGCGGACCAGACGTCATCCCCACCTTCCTCCCCGTTTTACCGAGGCAGTTTCCCAAGACACTTGTAACATGGGATAGGGGTTGCGCTCGTTTCGGGACTTAACCCAACATCTCACGACACGAGCTGACGACGGCCATGCAGCACCTGTATACCACCCTCGAAGGACTCCCTTGTTTCCAAGGGGATGCAGGTATATTTCAAACCCTGGTAAGGTTCTTCGATTGCCATCGAATTAAACCACGCGCTCCTCTGCTTGTGCGGGTCCCCGCCAATTCATTTGAGTTTTAGCCTTGCGGCCGTACTTCCCAGGCGGGACGCTTAACGCGTTAGCTGCGGCACTCAATACTTCCATAAAATCCCGAAGGATTAAATAGTTATACCAAACACCTAGCGTCCATAGTTTACGGCGTGGACTACACGGGTATCTAATCCGTTTTGCTACCCACGCTTTCGAGCCTTAGCGTCAGACAATGACCAGCGAATCGCCTTCGCCACTGATGTTCCTCCGAATATCAACGTATTTCACCACTCCACTCGGAATTCCATTCGCCCATTCATGTCTCAATTCTCGCAGTATCGAAAGCTCTTCCACGGTTGAGCCGTGGTCTTTAACTCAAGACTTACGAAAACGCCTACGCTTCTCTTTACGCCCAATAAATCCGAATAACGTTTGTACCCTACGCATCACCGATGCTTCTGGCACGTAGTTAGCAGGTACTTATTCATATGGTACAGTCATTTATTCTTCCCATATAAAAGGAGTTTACGATCCTAAGACCTTCTTCCTCCACGCTGTGTCGCTACATCAGGGTTGCCCCCATTGTGTAATATTCCTAATTGCTGCCTCCCGTAGGAGTATGGACCGTGTCTCAGTTCCATGGTGGCTGACCGCGCTCTCACGCCAGCTACCCGTCTTAGCCTTGGTGAGCTATTACCTCACCAACTAGCTGATAGGATGCGGACTCATCTCAAAGCACCGGAGTTTTACATACAAAAACTTTATGATTCTGTAAGACTATCAAGTATTACCCCGCCTTTCGGCGAGCTGTTCTTGACTTTGAGGGAGATTATCCACATGTTACTCACCCGTTTGCCACTATCCCAGGCGAGAAATCATCGACCGAAGTTTCAGAAATCTCAAAGGGATCGTTCGACTTGCATACCTTAGGCACACAGCCAACGTTCATTCTGAGCTATGATCAAACTCTCATTGAAAACGCTTGACTTTGCAATTTGCCGAAGCAAAAAGACCAACCAGCGTTGGTTGGATTTAATTTTTTTGACTAAATGAATTGTGTGACCAAATCACACGATATTTAAAAAGCCTAATTGTTTTAGACTTCCTATCACTCTTCAACTTTTAAGGAGCTGAATGTGGTAATAATACGAAGATAAAAATATTTCACGAACTGCAGGTATTCGTTAGAGCTATTCTCTAAGAGGATTCCCGTATCTCCTTTAGTATCCCAAACTCGTGAAAGGATTCTAACACACGAAAAGTAGATATGCAATAGCTATTTACACAAATAAATCAAAGTAAAAATAGTCGTCTATCCACTTAGTTATATTTTTAATATTTCATTCCTTAAAAACCTTTGACATACCACCCTATTTCTCTATATAATTAGCCTAATCATCAGGAAGAATACGACCCTGTATCCAAAGTGATATTGAGCAACGCCTTCCGACTATTTTCTTTCAAGTTTTGATTTCTCTCTTCAGATACCATTGGTCTTTACTAATTTCGTGCTTGGAAGTATATTTTTATATGGATATAAAGATAAAACAAATTCTGAAAGATAATTTATACGCAACCCTATCTACCTCAACTCCAGAAGGTGATCCATGGATCTCAAATATCTACTTCGTATACGATAGCGATTACAATTTTTACTGGTATTCACCCAAAGACTCCATACATTCTAAAACGATAAAAGACAATCCTAGCGTAGCATTATGTATATTTGATTCTCACGAAGTTGAAAATGTTGAAGCTATATATATAAAAGGAAAGGCTTGTGAAGTAACAGATGCAAAAGAATTAGCAAAAGGACTACTACTCTACGGAAAGAAGATGTTGGATACCAAATTTGTTACCGGTAAAAAAGCATATATAGAATTTGTTAACAACCTAAAAGATTTTGAAGGCCAATCACCAATTAGAATGTACAAAGTTATTCCAGAAAAGATGTGGAAACTAGCACCAAGCCAGATATACCATGATAAATATGTAGATAGTCGAATTGAGATTCCATTAATCGAACTGAAATAAGTACTATTTCTTACCTTTTTGTACTATATATAGATGTTTCAACTCCTCTATCGTAGTAGCCTCCTCAGAAGTCTTATCCCTACTCCATTCTACAAGCCTTGGGAACCTCAAAGAAAGCCCTCCTCCAATGTTTAAATCTGCCCTAATATTTTGTGTAATCTCATCCGCTTCTACAGAAAATACAATCTTAGGATCAACCCAGACATCTGGAGCTAATACATCGTTCACCTCTACGTTTTTAGGTTTCTTGTTTACAATATCCTCTTGAAATCCTTCGAGTGCAGTTTTCAACTGTTCATCACTAAAACCAGTACCTACCTTACAGATAGCCTCATATATATCTAACTCAGGATTATAGAGAGCACCCAATACAGCGCCCATCCCTAGCTTACTTCGCTTTCCAGACCCATTGTAGAAGCCCACTGCCACTAAATCGATTGTGTCTACTAGATCTTTTTGCATAGATTTCTTCAATTTTATCCATTCGAAGTTTCTAGCACCAGGATAGTATGGTCCTTTAAGCTGTTTTACAATAATACCTTCAAGCTTCTTACCTACGTTTTCATCAAATATCTGTTGCAAATCCTCAATACCTTTTACAAGCGTAGTCTTGCAAACCCCTATACCCCTGTGGGTATCAGAAAACTCTCGCTCTAACTTCTCAATTCTCATATTCGTATCTACTTCTGATATATCCTCCCCATTTAAATACAAAAGATCGAAGGTTTGAGCTTTAACAGGAATATCAGCTTGCATTCCCTCTACCCCATATTTTCTTCTCCTCTGCATAGTCTCTTGGTAACTTAAAAACGTATTCTCCTTGTAGTTCCACCCTAATACCTCAGAATCCAATACAAATGATTCTTGTTTGAATTCCATTGCAGCATCAACAATTTCAGGGAACATATCAGTGACATCTTCCAAATTCCTGGTAAACAATCTCACCTCATATTCCTTTGTTTTCGACTCAAAAAGCCCGCTCTGAGATGGCTTCTCCGTAAAGATTTCCCACACCATCCTCTCTTCGTACCTTGAATCATTCTTCTTAAATTTATGAATCTGACATCTCAATCCATCAAATTTTGGTTGAATTAAGAATTCATCTCCAAATCTTTCGATAACTTCTTCGAATGATCCTACTCTCTCAACTAACCTAGATAGCACAGGGACTCCTGAAGTAATATGTAAATCTAGGATCTTTTCATCAGCTCCATCTCGAACCTTCATTATGAGGGAACATATATATCCTAAGTCTGCACTTACACCATATGACCTATTAAGTCTCTCTCTTAAACTCTTATCTCCATTTAATACAAAGGAGAAAGCATCTAATACTGTTTTAGAATTTAGACCCATTCTTAATTCGCCACAGATAATTCTACTTAGGTACTTAGCTTCAAGGGGATTCATAATCTGAAGCAAACCCATTACTAAAGCCTTTTTCTTTTCTACAGAGCCAGTTCCAGACGCATTCATTATCTCCCACAATCGGTTGTATATCTCTTCTAAAGCGATATCTTCTGACTTAAATCCTAGTTCATTTGAAAGGAATTCCGCCGCATCTCCAATATCTCCAAGCTCTGTTCGCTTCTTTTGCATATCAAACTTTCGCCCTTTCAACTTACACAGAGCATCAAAAAGAGAGGTTAGGCTTTTTTCAGAAAAGTTGAATTCACTAACTACGAAGAATGGAGCTAATCTACCTTGTACCAAGTAAGCTACAATCTGAGCATCCTTGCTATCAAGGCTTTTCAAGAATTCTGACAGTATTCCAGTCATATCATTTCTTGAATCAGTTACTTCTAATTGTTGAAAAACCTCACATACTTTTTTGAATGTTACTCTTTCCATATTACCTCCCTATGTATTTGTAAAACGTTGATTTAGTGCTACCTTTCTGTGATATGTACTTCTCTTTTGCAAGTACATCCATGTCTCTTCTTAGCGTTCTTGAGGATACATCTGGGGCTAAAGCTTGAAGATCCTTAGGAGTTACAATCCCCTTCTCTTTTACAACCTTGAGGATATTAACCTGCCTCGCATTTAACCCTAAAATCTTTTCTTCGGTTTCAATCTCTTTCTCTTCAATTTTTACCTCTGGTTTTTGTTCTTTTTTCTTTGCTGTACTTTCTTTACTCAATGGGGCATCGGGTGTTTCTTGGTGTGTAAGTTTTGTTATCAAAAATGCGCCTAAAAAAAATCCTCCAAGAGTTAGTATTGTACTCAATACATGATTTTCCTTTTTGGGAGTATTTGCCATATAGTTATCCACATGGGGCTTAAATTTATTCTCTGTTACAATTATACATGCCTATTTCAATTCGGACAAATCCTTCCCGATACTGTCGTGAACTTCTAGGGTAGTTTCTAAGGCTGCAGCACTTCGCAATATATCACAAGCCTTGTCCTTAAACTCCTCTACCCTGTTTTCTTTGACTTCGAATACAAATTCGTCGTGGATCTGAAGTAATATATATGCTTCTCCGTCAAATTCTTTTTCAATTAACTCATTGAGCCTTACCATACCTAGCTTCATAATGTCTGCTTCTGTACCTTGTATTGGCATATTTACAGCTTCCCTTAGCGCTGCTCTCCTTGCAGTAATATTGTGTGATTTAACAGCAGCTATTCTTCTTGTAGTTCCAAGCATGCTTTGCACATATCCCCTCTTGTATGCTTCCTTTTCGAGTATTCGAATGTAATTTTCAACTCCGGCATAATGTTCAAAGTAATTTCTAATGTATTCAGATGCTTTCTGGGCATCAATATTTAGTAGTCTTGCTAAGCCAAATGATGTTTGTCCGAAAAGGATTGCGAAGTTAACTGTCTTACCCACCCCTCTCTCTGCTTTCGTGACATCCTCTATCTCTTTTTCCAATATTCTTGCGGCTGTAGCTTTGTGTATATCCAACCCATCTGTGAAGTCCTTTATGAGCAAGTCATCTCTCGATATGTCTGCCATGATTCTTAACTCCATCTGTGCATAGTCCATTCCTACAAACTTAAATCCATCATTAGGGACAAATGCTTTTCTGAGTTTTTCAGACCATGTGCCGGATGCTGGCAAATTTTGCATATTTGGATTAGCGGAAGAGAATCTTCCAGAAGTAGTACCTGCTTGCTTAAAGTCTGTATGGATTGATGTATTGGAATCTTTTTGAGCCATTTCAAGTAATGGTGCTGTATATGTGCCATATACCTTTGAGACCTCTCGGTATTCTAAAAGTTTCTCTACACATGGGTGTGCACCTATCAATCCAGAGAGAACATCTTCTCTTGTAGATTGTTTTCCTACTACTGGTAATTGCAATTCATTGAACAGTACATCTCCCAATTGCTTTGGGGAATTGAGGTTGAATTCATGTCCAACAGAATCATATATTTCCTTAGATAGCCTATCCATTGTACTTTTTACTTCTGTATCTAAAGCTTTAAGATATCCTGCATCAATCTTTATACCTCTCCTCTCCATTTTTCCAAGTATCTCTGCAACTGGCATTTCTACCTTTTTAAGAACATTGATCAGGTAATCTCCATCAACTTTTAGATATTCTTTAATGCTCTTTAGTGTATATTCGTACAGTTCAGTTTCATTAGCTTTCTTCGTTTCTTTCTCTCTAATTTCAACAATCGCATCTAATATATCCGTCATTCTAAGTGGGGAGAGTTTTTCTTCAAATATCTTCCCCGCATAATCAAAGGCTAGATCTTTAAATGTTAATGTTTTCTTCCCAGAACTAATTGTGTGAGCAAAAAGCATTGTATCAAAGGATTTGTCGTAGTTTAGTACAATATGCTTTTGTGCGGTTAGTTCCTCCCAATTGTAGAATGTGGTTATGCAATCCTGAGGTATCTGGGTATCAATCTCCTTAAAAAGACTGTC
>LBSF01000012.1 GCA_000991805.1 candidate division WS6 bacterium GW2011_GWC2_36_7
GTAGAGAGCATCATTTAAGTCCATGATTATAACTGAATCAAATTCCAAACCCTTAGCCTGTTCGATAGGGAGAATAAGAACACCCTGCTTGTAATCACTCTCAGTATAACTAACCACATCTCTATCAATATCTTCTTCATATTTTTTTAATATACTGTATATCTCTGTAGCATGATTCTTGTCTCTACATAACACCGCACAAGTAACGGCACCTTTTTCGAACTGAGTCTTTATCTTTTCCACTACGATCTTAATATCTTTCTCAGAAGATTTACCAAAGTCATTAGGTAGGTATACATTTTCAACTGGGTCTCCATGTCTCAATACTGCCTCTGGAAGTTTGTAACCCTCTGGGAACTTACTCTTAAATATCTCATTAGCGTAGTCTATGATTTCAACTGTAGTTCTGTAACACCTTTGAAGTTGATGGTATGAAGTCTCTTTTTTAGTCATTTTGTCTGTAAGTTCTATGACACCCTGCCAGTTCTTTATATAGAATGGAGGAATTATGGATTGTGCCAAGTCTCCAGCAATTGTAAGATTACTGTTCTTAGCAACGTTAATGAGTGTAGCCAATTGAATGTAACTAATATCCTGCGCTTCATCAACCATAATATAGTCTCTCTCTATACCCTTTGTTCCATATATTTTCTGATGTATGAAAACCATAGGGGCAAGATCCTCAATTCTGTAGTAGGTGTTCTTCCCTGATGTTGTCATAGCTTGCAGAGTATACTTTCCACAATCAGGATCAAGGAGGTTGGTTCTAAAAAGTTTCTTGTAAAGAGCATATATATTTACACTTCTGCTAAAGTAAGCAAGAATTTCCCTCTTCTTTTCAATATCATCATTAAAATATGTATCAACATATCCTGATTTTGCTTGATCAAACTGTCTTTGCGCGAAAGCGAAATCTACCGAGAGACCCAGTCTCTCCTCCATGTCGATATTTGGGAATTGCTCTTTTAATTCATAGTATCTGCGAGAAATTCTTTCCTTCCTAGAGTAGGGGATATTCTCCAAAAGATTTGACTCAAACTCATTAAAGTAACTCTCAAGAATATTTAAGAACTCAACGGAGCCTTTATATTCTTTAAATCTTAAATCTTCCTCTAGTGGTGAAAGAGTGTAATGATCATTCCAACCAAGTATTTTTTTACCCCAGAACATGTATGTCTGTGTATCAACTTTTTCTATACCCAAATCTGGGAGTACGTCAGATACATAGTCGATGAACATTTGATTTGGAGCAATTATCAAGGAATTGTTAGCTCGAATACTTTCTTTGTGTGCATAGAAGAGGTAAGCAAGTCTATGTAGGAGAATTGTGGTTTTACCACTACCAGCGACTCCTTGTATTAACACAGGTTTGTTTATCTCTTCTCTAATGATTTCATTTTGTTGAGCTTGGATTGTAGATACAATATCCTGAAGTTTTTGTCCCAATCTTTCGTTTAACTGTGCGAGTAGGAATGCATCTGCGGCTGCGTTGCCTGATTTCGCATCGTATATCCCTCTTATCCGTGCTCTTGATATTTGGAATTGTCTTTTCTGTTGTAAATTTCCCTTTCTCTTACCAACAGGAGCTACAAAAGAAACGTTATTGGTAGGACCTGAGTTTTCGTAGTAAAGATTTGCGATGGGGGCTCTCCAGTCTGTAATAATTGGGATATGGGTTTCTTCATCCATTAAGGCAAATTTTCCAATGTACAAAATTAGTGGTTTCTTGGTTGTACTATCGTATGGAGTAAAGACAATTTTGCCAAAGTATGGGGAATCAAGAGCTATTAATTCGGTGTTAATTCTATCAACAAGCTCATTTATTTGTCTTAATATCTGGTTATATGTGCTTTTGGCTGCTTTGATATCATCTTCCCCAGATTCCATGTTTATAATTTCTATCTGATGTTCTAGTTCAACTTCTAATCGTTCTAATCGAGGGATTAATTGTTTAATGAGTAAGACTTTTCTCTTGGTTACCTCTTGTAGCCTAGGGTATTCTTCCTGTTCGAGAGATGAGATATTTGAAAGATCCGAGAAAGAAGCCACTTCGTCCAGATCCTTGTACAAAGGATTTAGATATTTTTTGAATGTTTGCATTCGAAATTTGGGCTAGAAATTACAGCGGGAAATGATACAAGATATGGCATGGGAAGTCAAATTCATGTAGTATATTATTTATTATGAGCAACCAATTAAAACTTTTTCTTTATATCGTGTTTGTAGTGGCAATATTTTGGTTTATACAGTCTAGATTTCATATATTTGATGTTAAGTTGGGTGATGCTCAGCAGGATACAGAAACAAATACACAAGAAAATATTGATACAACTACCAAACCTACCAATTCAGTAGAGATAGTGACAGGAGCTAATACTTCTGTGAAAGTCAATGTCGAACTTGCAGATACTGCAGATGAGAGGAGGCTAGGACTATCATTTAAAAAATATCTGGGAGATTATGATGGAATGCTTTTTGTGTTTAACACCGAAACTAATGCTCCGTTCTGGATGAAGGATATGCAAATACCAATTGATATGATATTCTTTGATTCCCAGGGGTTTATAGTGGATATAAAAGAAGCCCAAGCTCCTTGTACAGCTACATATTGTCCTTCTATCATCGCGAAGAAAAGCTATATGTATGTGCTAGAAGTTAACTCGGGTTTCGTAGAGAAAAATAACATTTCTGAAGACGGAAGTTTAGTTTTACACATAGAAACTTTAAATTAAATATATTTAAATATGATTCAGACACTAATTGATTGGTTAGTGAATATTATTGAAACGATAGGGTATCCCGGGGTTATGCTTTCTATGTTCATTGAGAGTTTTTTTGCCCCAATACCAAGTGAATTGATTCTTCCTTTTTCAGGGTTTGTTGCTTCAAATGGTACATTAAATATATATTTAACAATTATTTTAGCTTCTGTTGCTGCATATCTAGGTACCTTGCCATTCTATTTTATTGGTAGATGGGGGAAAGAAAAAGTTGATCTATTCTTTAGAAAATTTGGTAAATATCTATTTATTAAGGAAGAAGACTTAGATAAGGGGTATGTAATTTTTGCAAAGCATGGAAACAAGGTGGTCTTTTTCGGTAGGTTAATTCCAATCGTTAGGACTATAATTTCGTTCCCAGCGGGTGTGGCTAATATGAATTTTGCTATTTTTAGCGCATATACATTGGCAGGTACCCTTATATGGTCCTCATTGCTTGCTGGGGCTGGATATTTGCTTGGGGATAATTGGGATGTAGTAGGTAGTTATATTTCAAAATATGAAAAGGTAATCATTGTAATGGGGGTGTTGTTTGTAGTCTTGTTCATCGCCAAGGGAGTATATGACCTTGTAAAAAGGAAGCAGAAGTAAAAGCGTTAGACGGTTCGTATTAATGATTGCCCATTCATTTCACTTGGTTTGGTGATCCCCATAATATCTAATACTGTTGGGGCAACATCTTTTAGTGCGCCGTATGGGAGGAATCGGTTTGTAATGTTTGTTCCTGCGATGATGCACGGTACGGGATTTAGGGAGTGTTCCGTATCTATTTGCCCATTTTCTAAGTTAATCATCTCTTCAGCATTTCCATGGTCCGCAGTTATGATTACCGCCCCACCTTGGCTGAGAAATTGGTTTACTAATTGATGTACACAGTAATCTACTGTTTGCACTGCCTTGATTCCAGCATTTAATACTCCTGTATGTCCAACCATATCTGCGTTGGCAAAATTTACAAGTGTAAAATCATATGACTTTCCCGCAATACTTTTTGAAAGAACGTTAAGTAATTGTATAGCACTCATCTCTGGTTTTAGATCATATGTTGCAACATTTGGGGAAGGGATAGCTACTTGGTCTTCATTAGCATACACTACCGAAGCTCCTCCATTGAAGAAGTATGTGACATGAGGGAATTTCTCTGTCTCGGCTATCCTTAATTGTCTGAACCCTACTGAATCAATGACTTTACCAAGTGGGAGGTTAACGTATTGTTTTGGGAATAGTACTTGTGGAGGGAAACCCTTACTGTACTCGACCATTCCTGTAAAGAAAAGATTCTGAATATTATCTCTTTTAAAATTATCAAAAGTTGGGGACGCAAATGCCTGTGCAAGCTGTAGTGCTCTATCGGGCCTGTAGTTCAGAAATACTAAGGCGTCATTATTTTTTACTTTACTATCACTTATGACAATAGGCTCCATGAATTCATCTGTGACACCTTTTTGATAGTAGGTGTCTATTGCTTCTGCGTAGGTTGAAAATTTTTGTCCAATGTTTCTAGTAAGCAAGAAATATGCTCTTTGAGTTCTATCCCACTGATTGTTTCTGTCCATTGCAAAATATCTTCCAATTATGGTCCCAATTTTCCCAATTCCTTTCTCCATACAATATTTATCTATATCTGTGAGAAACTGCAATGCAGTGTTAGGTGGAGTGTCTCTTCCATCTGTAAAAGCATGAATATATACATTGCCCTCGAAATTTGATTTTGCAAGGAAATCTATAACGGCCTTAAAATGGTCGATATGCGAATGTACAGAGCCATCGCTTAAGAGTCCCATGAGATGTAGGTCACTCTTATATGTTTGCGCATGTGATAATGCAGCTCTTAGAGCATCGTTAGTATATATTAGTCCTTTCTTTATAGCGTGGTTGATACGGGGCAGAGTTTGGGCTACTACATTCCCAGCTCCAAGGTTCAAATGCCCGACCTCACTATTACCTCTGACATCTTTGGGTAGTCCAACTGCTTCTCCTGATGCTAAAAGGTATGTATGTGGGTATATATTCCAAAGAGTTGAAAGGTTCTGCGGGTTCGCAAGAACCACCGCGTTACCGCTATTTTTAGGGGCAGCACCGAGGCCATCTAATATTATCATTAAGACTCTCTGTTTAGCATTCATAGGCAGTTGTATATATATTCTGGCATATTTTCGAATTTTATTCTATAATCACATCTGGTTTAAATATTATTACAGAAAAATGGACAAAAACATATTAAAAAATATAGAGGAAGGTCAACTTCAGAATAGACCTGATGTAATGGTCGGTGATACCGTCAAATTACACATTAAAATCAAAGAAGGTAACAAGGAAAGAACTCAGATTTTTGAGGGTGTTGTTATATCTATGAAGGGAGCGGGTGTTGATGCAAGTATTACGGTAAGAAAAATATCATATGGTATTGGTGTTGAGAAGATTCTTCCTATGCATTCTCCTGTTTTACAGAAGATTGAGATTGTTAAGAGAGGTACTGTTAGAAGAGCTAAGTTATACTTCTTAAGAGACAGAATTGGTAAGAGAGCTTTGAAGGTTAATAAGATTAAATCTATATACTTAACTGATGAGGTTGCTGTTCCTGAAGTTGGAGAAGCTGCTGAAGAGGTTGTTACGGAAGTTCCTGTTGAGGAGTCTGTTGAAGTAGTTGAAGAAAAGACAGAAGCTTAGTATCATTTAAAAATACTATCTTGCGGGGGTAGTTCAATTGGTTAGAATGTCTGTTTTCCAAACAGAGGGTTGCGGGTTCGAGCCCCGTCCCCCGCTCCATATAAGGTTTATAACAAACCACAAGTATGATAAAACTTGACCATTTCTATATATATGTTACTGATTTAGATAAAGCAATTAGCTTCTATCAAAAGATATTGTGTAGTAAAGTTAATCATAGGGAAGGTGATAGATGGGCTGATTTTGATTCAGGGGATGGCATATACTTCGGTATTTTCAATGTAGATAATGAATCATATAAAGTTGGGGATAATATCACGATTGCACTAAAAACAGATGATATTAAATTGGAGTATGAAAGAATAAAATCCCTGGCGCCAAAAGAGATAACAGATATTATTCATCTTACTGAGCCATACAGTTATTTCTATTTTCAATTTAAAGATGAATGGGGAAATAATTGGGAAGTTGCTCAGTATGCCTGAGGAAATGCGGATATTTTATTTTGAAAATAATCAATAAACCCAAATGACCCCAAATGACGTGAATTATACCCAAGAAAAATCTTTCGCTCTAGTAGGTCAAAAAGCTATTATTCTCAATTCAGAGAATAAAATTCTTGTGCTTCAGAGGTCGGAGAAATCAGGACTGGGTGGAAAATGGTCTCTTCCAGGTGGAGGTTTAGAAGATGGGGAAGATTCAATTGAAGGTATAAAAAGGGAAATTGTTGAGGAAACCACTTCAACTGTATCCCAAATTGAACCATATTATGTTAAATCATATAAGGAAAATGATGATTTTATTGTAATGATTGGATATACATGTACTTCCAATCTTGAAGATGTGAAGCTGAATTGGGAACACGATTCTTACAAATGGCTTACTAAAGAAGAGGCTTTGAAGTTAGATTTAACTAGTGATGGAAGAACATTTATAGAGCAGTTTAATAACTAAAGCTATGGAAAAATTCTAATAGCTTTAGAGAAGAATTCCTACCATGTTTATTGTCTCCGAGCTTATACATAATACCAAATTCATTGCTTCCCCTGTAACTTATCCACAATTTGTAATATAATCCTTTGTATGCAAGACGCAGATGTCCCTATGTGGGATAAAGGAGATAAAACTGATGACTACGCTAAAGGCGGAGGTGGATTCCCTATGTTTGGCATGGGTAGTGAAAAAGGGGAGAAATCATCTGCCATAGAAGAAGCGTACGAATTAGTCTTGGGAAGAAAACCAACCTCAAGAGAACAGTCCTACTACAGATATTCCTCAGCTAAGAAAGAAGAGATACTTAAGAAGCTATTAAATAGCGATGAACATAAAGAAGTAATTAAAAAGGGTAGAGACTATCCAGAATTAGAAGATCGAGAGAAATTAGGACAAAGTACAATATTGAAATTGAAACACAGTATTGAAGACCAGCAAAGCGAGGTAAATGAAATGAAATCAATGCTTGAACAAAAAAACAGAGAAATTGCGATATTAAGAGAAGAGAAAAATATCCCATTTGTTACACAATCATTTCTTGAAGGGAAAGGAAGCGTATATTATGGAAACGTTGAGAGCAAAAATTCTACACCTGAACCCCAATTACCATTATCGTGGTTAGACAAATTATCTTACTTCATACAAAAGATCTCAAAATGACTCCAAAACTATTTGCAAAAAGATTAAAACTCGCAAGAGAGGAATATGGTTATTCCCAAAAACAGTTGGGGTTAAGAATAGGGTTGTCGGATAAATCAATTAGTATTTATGAAAAGGGAGCTGTATATCCGCCAGTATCCAACCTAATGAGAATTGCTAAAGAATTAAAGAAGGATTTGGATTATTTTCTTAAGGACTAACGAGGGGGAGTTAGCCAAACTTTGGTTTTCTTTATGAACTTCTTTGACAATTCGATGCCACCCCATATCGCAAGTCCTGAAATTCCTAAAATCACTAATATCTGTATAACTACTAATATCGTATATTCTGGAGTTATGGGTTGTGATACTAGGCCATTACTTAGTTCTAAAGAATTATTCACCGTATTGGTGTAGTTAGTATCATATTGCCAGGATATTACTGTTGCATTGATATTGTATGTTCCTCCAAGAGTTGGTTTAATAGTTGCTTTGTATGTGAATTCTCCATCCTTTGTAACACTTACAAATTCCTTATGCTTAGGGGTTATCTTTATTGTTGAAGAACTATCCCATATGATTTGTGTTTTTGATGAATCAACATGAGGGACAATGGTTAATGTATATGTGATGCTTTTATCTAATGGTGACTGAAGTCCTTCTGACAGTGTAAGGTCAAAGTATTTGTTTGTTGCTCTTGTGGTATTATCATCAACCTGTGTTTCAAGCGTATAGTCTCCTGTTGTTGTCCCCAATTCGACGGTTTGTGTTTCTGTGTCCTGAGCGTTAACAATCGTTGCAAATGGAATTGCAAATAGTGCAATTAAGAGAAAAATTGAAGCTATATTTTTCATTGTAATATTCTATGAATACTCATGTTATATATTTTGTATGCATCTTGTGCTTCTTTTTCTGTCACATCAAGATCATCATGTACAATCCTATTTCTAAGTTTGTGTGCTTCCCAGAGTTTATCATATTCCGTTCTTTTAAATCTTTTGCCTACAAGTTTAAGATTATCACCGCATAATTTCTTGTTCCCTAAGCGATATTGAAGTGCTTTTGAAAGAATATTGTCTAACTTGATAACGGTATCTCTTCTTCTTGCCAGGTCATCGCTACTAGCACCCGCTTTGAGGGCCTCTAAGCTATTTAACATACGCGAAATAGTCTTCTGCTTCTCTTTCTTCTCCCCAGAGGAAACCATTATGAAAAGGGCTGCTATGGCCACCAGGATCAATATTGTAATTATTACGGTATTATCCATTTTGCTTGTTGTTAAACCTTCTTAGTAAAAAGTATACCAGATATATTATTCCAAGGAATGAGAGAATTGAAATGGCCTTGGTTATTATTTGTAAATAGATTGGAATTTGTATATTAGTATCAGAAGCTGAGAGCACTGATTCTGAATAGTCTTCATTTGAGAACTCAATATTTACAAATACATTTGATGTATTTATGCTATTAGGAACATTCAACTGCAATGTTGCAGTTTGTTTAGGAAGTATGATTTGAGAATTGATATTATTTACTGGATCAACATATTTCTTAATATTTTCAATATTTGATTCTCCCAAGGCATATTCGTTTATTGCGATATTCCCAGTATTTGAGACATTGATGAGCCCTTTGAGATACTTTGATAGCGTATTGCTACTTTCAAATACCAATTGTGTTTCGAACTTTAACTCAGGTATGAGCTCATCCTCTGAACTTGAGGTTACCTTGAAATCTGAGTCTTTGTAAAACGTTAATTTAGGAGCGACAGGAAATTTGCCACGTTTTAGAATTGCTATGTGATCAAAGAAAGCGTTCCCATACAGAGGTTTAGAAGAGTAGTCTTCGAGGAATGGGTCCATAGTGATCCATTTTTGTTGAGTGGTGTCATATGCCTCGACCCAGTAGTTGTAAAAACCATCAGATGTGTAACCAGAGATATTAGAAACATAGCCGATGACTTGTCTCGAAGGAATACCGTATTTGCGTAGAATAGTAATTAGGAAATCAGTGTAATCTGAAGGATTAGCTTCGTTAGGATCTGCAACGATATTATCAAAACCAACTCGGCTATCTGTTATGACTCCACTTACTAAACTTTTTTGAGGATTTAATCTTTCAACAGTGTATTGATAGAGATATTTGATGATTAACTGCTGGGTATCAGCATCTACATCTTGAATGTTTGTAAATCCATCAGTGATTTTTATACCTTTATTTTTAATGTAGGATATGATTCTAGTGAATTCTAATTTCTCAGAGGTTTTCCAATATCCAAGTGCTGTTGTAAGGAAGGCTTCAGGGGTGTTCTTTGCGGTTATAGTCGCTCGTTTCAATATATGCCCTTGTATATTGCAATCCAATGTGTCCTCTGGTGCCAATATGTATTTGAATATGTAATTTCCATCTTCATCTTGTTCTGCAATATTGGGAAGTGGAGTAAGGTTATCCCAAATTATAGTCTGAGTTGTACTATCTGATGGGACGATTAGTTCAAATGTTTGGTTTTGATCCTTAAGAGTGTTTGAGAATGTTTTAGAGATTGTAAATTGGTAAGAGATACTTTTCCCAAAAAGTATCGATATACTAGTATAGATAGGTTTAAGGATGGTAATTTGATAGTTGTTATTTACACTCTTTAAATTTTGCATGGCATCTGAAGTCCAAAGTGGTTCACCATTTGTTTTAGGGTAGGTGATTACGACGCTTTTTGTGACAGCATCCTGCACAGAGGAAACAATATTTAGTGCGCCTGTTTTTTCTAACGCGGTGTGGTATGTTATGCGTAGTTTTAATTTTGATGTTGGTTTTACTATTGCGTTGTTGAAATCCACCATTATGTCTGTAGCACCAGTTCGATTATGGCTACTGCAATCCAACTTTTTAGAAGTAGAGGCATTGTAGCATTCAACAGAGAGATTTTCTTGTGGGATTGTAGTGGTAAAGTAGGAGACAACTCTTGGTTTCTCGGAAGCAATTGTGATTATAGCTTCTGTATCTATACTGGTATCACTAATCCCATGAGTAAAATCTGCGGTGACGCTAAACTGATCTTCAGCAGCACGAACATTTTGATTACTTAGAAGAAGGAGGAAGAAAGCAAGTACTAGGCTAGATAGCGACAGAATCTTCTTTAAATAGCCAGTCAAATTTTTCATATTTTCTTAATATTTGCTTTATTACAGGCGTTTTAGGAGTAATTCCATAGTTTAATATTATCTTATCCCAATCTAATTTCTCAGGTTCATTAACAATCTTGTAATATGGATTCCTTACAGTCTCCTGTTTAGCATTCTTTCTAATAATATAATAGGCTAATCCGTTCTGGTCATCAAGCACTACACCTGGATTTGCTTTTATACTTGCGAATTCAGCAAATATGAGGTTCGAATTTTGTCGAGTATTAACTATAACTGCGCTGTAACCTGCTGGTATGATCACTTTTTGTTCTTTTTTTGCAACAATTCTAATAATTCGATTGTCTTTAGGAGTTCTATATTTCTGCAAAAGAATGGTTGCACCACCATACACAATATCTATTAACCGAGCATATCTTGAGCATTTTGTAGCTCTAGTTTTAACAAATTCTATGCCTGCGAGATTAGGTTTAAGTACAACAAAATTAATTTGGAGATCTTTTGAGGAGTAGAGATTATCTAAATCTAAGTGTTTGTATTTTTTGTAAAAAACATCAGGACACGAAAGCTCCTTGTTTAGAAGTTGTGGGCGGATATCATCTATGGAGACAGATACTACTTCTTTGAAGCTTAAGTCTTTTACCTGTAAATCTTCACCATCATAGACTAAAGGAAAGCCTGAAGTCTTTTTAAGGTCAATTTTTGCCATAACCAGTATTATACCACATCACTTTTAATCCCTTGAGAAGGATTTGAGGAGTTCGGAGAGGATAAATGCCGCTATCATAAAGAAAACAAGCGCAATCAGCGGTGTAAGGGACAAAGTAAATCTATCTATTTGTATTGCGTTTGTGGTTATGCCTTCAAATGGTTTTACAAAAATATCACTTGTATTCATAATCCAGCCTACAATGGTGTTTTGTACGTTAGCATTGATAATGGATAAGATGATTCTAGCCATTATAAGGGCTTCAATAAGGGTTGTCGCTGTGTATACGAGTCTAATTAGTAATTTGAACATGGTTATTGATTATCAAGATTATCTACGTAATAGTCAAGTTCATTCATGAATCTGGTTACGCCATTTGCCCAAGCATGCGGTGTTAAAGTAACTCCGTATCCTTGGGATAAACCTCTTGTGATTTCTTTAATTCCATCCGGCCAGGTCGCGAATACACTCCAACCATTTTCATTTTTGTTTATACCTCTCCATCCCCAACCATTGTTCGAATCTCCACCAGGGATAATATTTCCAAAAGCTGACTCAACTCCGGATATGGATGCCACCAATCTCCAATCAAGCCCATACCTATCTGCCTCTGATATAAATACAGACGAATATTGTGCCATTGGAGAATGGTAGTCAGTTAGGAATTTGTTCATTGCCAATACACGTGGATCAAGGGTTAAGAATCTCGAGATTCCTGTCTTGTTGGATTCTGTAATATTAGAGGAGAGGCTGTACTCAGATGAATAGATATGTATGTCAAAAACTGGGGAGAGTGCATTCATTTGTGCTACTGAGTTTGATTGTACTGACTGACCGATGGCGTTAACTAAAAATCTCTCAAAATGTGGTGATACGAATATGTAGTAGAGAGAAAGCAATACAAACGCGAACGTTACTCTAGTAATTCTAGAGTGATATAAAGACTTAACAGATAGCAGTTTTAACTTCTCCTCCATTGGTTCTGGCATAATATCAAGTATAACAGAAAGGGGCAATATTTGTTATGTTTACTCATCTACATTTACATACAGAGTACTCTTTGTTGGACGCTACGATTAGAATTCCAGCACTGATTGAAAAACTCCAAGCATCAGGTATGACCTCTTGTGCCATCACGGATCATGGAAATATGTATGGGGCATTTAAATTCAAAAATGCTATGACTGAAGCGGGGTTAAAGCCAATTATCGGGTGCGAGATTTATGTGGCGCCAAGAAGTATGGAATTAAAGGAATTTGGAAAAGATAACAAATACAACCACTTGATTTTGTTAGCTAAGAACTTAGAGGGATACAAGAACTTAATGAAAATAGTATCCATTGCACATATGGATGGCTTCTACTACAAACCAAGGATTGATTTTGAGACACTTTCAAAATATTCCGCAGATCTAGTATGCACATCCGCATGTTTGGCGGGTCCAGTTTCTAGGCCACTGCTTGAAAGTAACTACAATCTCGCTCTAGAAATCGCAAAAAAGTATGCAGAAATATTCAAAGACAATTTCTACATTGAAATTCAGCGCAATGGTATGGAAGAGCAAGAAAAGGTTAATGAAGGCTTGATAAAGATATCGAAGGAATTAAATCTCCCATTAGTTGCTACTTGTGATGCCCACTATCTGAATAAAGAGGATGCTTCAATACAAGAGATTCTTTGGTGTATTAGTGATGGTACTTCAATGGATGATCCAAAGAAGAGGTCTATGCCCACTAACGAATTCTATGTCAAAACTCCAGATGAGATGATCGAGCTGTTTAAGGATATCCCTGAAGCAATTGAAAATACACAGAAAATAGCTGAAATGATTGAAGAATATGAAATGTCTTTTGGGAGAATTGAACCCCGTTTCTTAGATTTACCTGAGGGACAAACAACGGCATCATATTTGAAAGAGCTTTCATATAATGGTGCTAAGGAGAAATATGGCGAAATTACTGACGAATTAAAAGAACGTTTGGATTATGAGCTAAAAGTAATTGGTGACAAAGGCTACAATGACTATTTTCTTGTTGTGCGTGACTTTGTTACATTCTGCCGAAATGCTGGCATTGTAGTGGGTATGAGAGGCTCTGGTTGTGGTTCCGTTGTAGCATATTCAATTGATATTACAAATATTGAACCAATTGGATGGGAGTTGTACTTCGAAAGGTTCTTAAACCCTGAGAGAGAATCTCCACCTGATTTTGATATTGATATTGCAGATAAGCGCAGAGATGAACTTATCCAATACACCATTGAGAAATATGGAACTGACAATGTAAAACAGATTGGGACGTTCAGG
>LBSF01000013.1:0-2535 GCA_000991805.1 candidate division WS6 bacterium GW2011_GWC2_36_7
ATGATGTAAATAATATTCCAGGATCAGATAAAGCTATAGCATTGGCTTGTTGTATGGTAGAAATAGCTGAAGCACAGTTGGTGGCTGCTTAATAATTTATTAATTATTTTTATGAAACAAACAGATCCTCAGGAATCAGAAGTTCTATCTGTAGAAGATACAAAAGAACAAATTTTTGATTGTATAGTAACCTGCGAAGTAGATACATCATATTCTCGTGATGGTGATGATAATTTGGATCATTGGGTTGGCGTAAATAATGCAATAGTTGAGAGTTTGCATAGAATGAAAGCCATACCAAGTGCACATGATATTTTGCCAGAGAGATCCCAATTGGTAGTTTGTAGGTATGAAGAAGAAAATCCAATGTGGGGAGGAATATTCTTTACAAGTAAAAGAAGCAATAAAAATCTATTAGATGCTCTTCCCAATAGTTCAAGAGAGGATTGTTTAGATAGACCATACTTTGGTGTTATTGCATACAAAGATGGTTCTGTAACTTTTTGTAGATCATATGGGGGGAAAATGATAACTCCATACTTTGCACGAATTGAAAAGATAAACAAAAATCAATTGAAATTTGTGAATACTTTGATTAATGCATGGCTAGAATAAAGCCTTGTAAATATCGTATAAGCAATATATAATTCTTCTCATTCATGTATTTATATACATGGGCCGCTAGCTCATCCGGTTAGAGCAACTGCCTTTTAAGCAGTAGGTGCTGGGTCCGAGTCCCAGGCGGCTCATTTTTCACTCTCTAGACTTATCCACATCCTTGCAATATAATATTGTATTAATCTAACCCATATACCAATGATATCTAAGGTAGGGTTCGAAAGTAATGATATTAAATCTCAAACCGCCCAAACAGATCTGTATTCCAAAGAGCTCATATTCCAAGGAGCACTTAGATTCTTTTTGCATATACCTAAGGACATAGACAAAAAAGCATTCAAGATAGCGAAGGATATCCTAACAGAGATAGAAATATGGGAATTAGGGTATGGGAATAAAAATTTTTCAAAGTTAAAAAACAACTCCATTCTAGTGGGATATCTAGCATACAAATTTGGAGAACTCATAGGGTTAGATAAAAAAGAACTATCAAATGTATATATTGCTGGCTTAGTACAAGACATAGGTAAAATATATATGTGCGATGGAAATAAGGCATTAGCATATGAATATATAACTTCACCATTAAAGAAGGGTGAAAAAGGATTTGATGAAATTGCTAAGGCATTAAAAAAATATCCATCTCAAACCAGAGAATACTTAGAAAAGAAAACCAAATTAAATGGATATATTGTAGATTCAGCAACTAACTACCATGCAATATACAGTAATCTTTTTAAAGAAGGCTATCCAGATACCGACAAAGAAATATCTCAGTTAGATACAGTCCTATGGTTTGCAGACAGTTTAAGTGCAATCTCCTTTAGTAGCATTGATCAACTACAAAGAAACTATAGTAAGGATAGATATATATCACTAATTGAAGGTTTTGAATTACTTAGAGAACAAACAGAAGAAAAGATACCAAAATTCTGGGGTAAAGCCTCAAGTACAACTCTCATGAGTTTAGTCTTCACTATGATTATGGGAATGGTCTCCACAAGTAAATTACATGCCGCCAATTATACGTCCCAAGAAGTCATATCTCTTGCAAATGAGGATCGGGCAGTATTAGGATTAGAGCCGTTAAATGCAGATGAAAAGTTAATGCAAGCAGCAATGGACAAAGCTAAGGACATGTTTGAAAAAGGATATTGGGATCACTATGGACCTAATGGTGAGACCCCGTGGCAATTCATAAAAGGCGAAGGGTATGAATACAAAATGGCGGGAGAAAATTTAGCAAAAGGATATACAGATGTGAATAGAATGAATCAAGCTTGGTTGGATAGCCAAACTCACAGAGACAATATATTAAAACCAGAATATGAAGCGATTGGAGTTGCTGTCATGGATGGTACTTTAGAGGGGCAGGACGTTACATTAGTAGTTCAAATGTTTGCTAAAGAGAAAGATGAGTCTAAAGATGAATCGAAGGATAGTGGCTCTTCTACATTGCAGAAGAGAACAGAAGAGGGTATCTTGTTAAGCTTTAGAGATTTGTTAGAGAGAATAAGAGAGATATTAAAGGGGGAGTAATTACCAAATCCTACCTTGATAGTCTTCTGTAAAGAGTGTATTTCCAACTGTAGGAGTTTGGTAGTGTTCCTTACTTAGATATATTCCATATGGATCTCTTTGTAATTCCTTAGCTCTTGTTTCAATATTCCTACCAGCCTCTTCGAAATGTAAATGTACCTCATCCCATGTCTCAAATTCCTTTATACTTGGTCTTTCACAGTTCTCTTTGTAAGTTAAATCTCCCCATATGATTGATGAGGAGCCTGTGTATCCAATGAGTTCTCCTTGTTCAACCCATTTTACATATTTACTTCCTTTAAGATATTTTAGTTCTTCCTCATTGTAGAGATATGATTCTTTCTTTGGTAGATTTTCATTAAATGAATATCCATATAG
>LBSF01000013.1:2550-13409 GCA_000991805.1 candidate division WS6 bacterium GW2011_GWC2_36_7
GCAAGTGTCCCAGCTATTTTCTTTTGTAATTTCTCCCCACTTACTTTTTTATGAGATTTTTTGTATTTTCTTAATATTTCTTTTTCATAATCTATAATGATTGGTTTAAATGTTCTTGCATAGATACCAGGTGCAAATTTAGATAGATGTCCATATTGGGTTATTCTTCCTCCTTTAACACCACATACTTTTTCAGGATGGAATATTTGAATGAAATATCCAAGTCCATTTCCTTGTGGTAGGCCTTTGTAAAGCATCAATGTTTTGTCTTCGTTCAATGTTGGATATCTATGATAGCTGGCTACCAAGTATCCACTGGCACTTGCATATACTGGCGTTCCCCATTTACATGCATAGTCTATTCCTTTGTGGAAGTAGTGTCCTCTTACACTTAGTTCCTGCTTTGAATAGAGGAAGCCCTCCGTTATGCGGTAATCAGACTTAATGGGGTATTTTAAGTATTTGGTATTTTTAATATTTGGCTCGTATCTTTGTTTTATTGTAGCCATATATCATTATATCACTATCTAAGGCTTATTTTTATTTCATCAAAATTTAATTTCTATTTTGTACCATATATATTTATTTAAGAAATATATTATGAAAAAGAAAGAAATAGTTTATGCGTTTATAGATAGCCAAAATCTTAATTTGGGTTTAGGAAATGATGTTTTTAAAAACGGGAAATTAAAATACAAGGGCTGGAAGCTAGACTTCAGAAGATTGAGGGTGTATCTAAAGGAGAAATACAAGGTAGAGAAATGCTTTCTATTCATTGGTAATATCCCTGGGAATAGGCATTTGTATAAATATCTAAAAGATTCGGGTTATATATTAATTTTCAAACCAACACTTAGAATAGGAAAAGAAAAGATTAAAGGAAATGTAGATGCAGAGTTAGTGCTCCATACGATGATTGAGATAAAGAATTTTCAAAAAGCCATAATAATATCGGGTGATGGTGATTTCTATTGTCTTGTTAAATATCTTAAAGAAAAGGGGAAGCTAGGATATCTTTTAATACCAAATAATTTTGCATATTCAAGTTTATATTCAGTATTTAAAGAAGATATTAGATTCTTAAATGATTTGAATAATAAACTTGGAAGAAAGTAAAAAAATGGGAGTGTTGCTTGCAGTACGAAATCTGCAACCTTCCCTCCCTCGTGATATGTTATTATCTCATTTGCATATATTTAGGTCAATGAGAGTTCATATATATTTCTATGATATACTTAAAATATGTATTGGGAACTACCTAAAGACGAACATTGTGTATATGAAGCTCTTTCTGCAATTGCAGATGAAAGGATTACTCTCAATGAGAATAGAGATGGTGCCAAATGCATTTCTACCTCTAAAGGGAAATTCTATACTATCTCCTACGATTCTCAAACCAAATCAATTATGAGCAATGATAATATGGCATATTACAATAGCCGTATTAGCTATCCAATAATCGCATTTTTAATGTTATGGGGAGAGATAGAATATGGAGATTGGATTTTAAATGACCTAAAGGGAATATATTGGAAACAGATAAATCAGAAGTTTAAAAATGATTTTATGAAAGCTGTTGATTTTGTATTGGTTGATTTAGATAAACAAGGCAAAGATATTGAATTGATTAAGAAAGAAATAGAGAGAATATATAAACAGGTGCGTAATTTAAAATTAGAGATGCTTGGTGAAAAGACATTTCCACCTCAAGCGTATTAACTATGTTAGATGAAAGTATTTTAAACGATTTTAACAAACTTCAAAATATACATGGTGAACCTACCTTAGATTCCATAATCAGTGGTGGTCAATATATAAACCCCGATATATGCTTCATCTTCATGAACCCCACTGGCCGTAATATTGCTGCTGAGAAATTATGGACATCAATTAAATCTCCTTGGTTAGGTACAAAGAATGTATGGAATATATTTTTCAAATTAAATATGTTAGATGAAGAGATATATATAGAGATATTAAAAAGAAAACCAATGGAATGGGACTATGATTTTGCAAATAGGGTGTATGAGGATATTACTAATAGAGGGATATATATAACCAATTTGGCGAAATGTACGCAATTAGATGCTAGACCATTACCTAACAAGGTGTTTAAAGAATATTTAGATCTGTTATTTAAAGAATTAGATATGGTTAAACCTAAGAAGATTGTTACATTTGGAAATCAAGTGAGTAGTATATTCTTAGATACAAATATATCTGTATCTAAGGATAGGAAGAAGATATTTATGAAAAATAATATTCCTACATTGCCTGTATATTATCCTGTGGGTCAGGGTAGAAGGAATATGGATTTAGCGGTAGAGGATATTGAGTGGTTTATGAATAATTAGAGAACATAATTAGAAATCTGAGAATATTCAGAATAGATTTCCCATTCCTTTCTTAGAATACACATATCAATTTCTTTCCACCTATTATCTAACTTTTCTATCTCTTCGATACTTAGTAACTTCATATTGGGTTGTAAATTTCCAAGCTGTTTCAATTTAACATTGTAAACAACAAAGGCATCACTAAATATTAGCTTTCCTTCCGTGTTCGTTACATCCTTCATATGCAAAGATTCGAAAACAGGTGGCTCATATGTAAAACCAGTTCCTAATTCTTCATTTAAAATTCTTTCAAATTCATTTTGTAATTTCGCATTGTGATATGGTCTCCCATTAGGAAGATTAAAATATGGTTCTTTAGCATTATCATGACTCTTGAAAATGTATTTCCCATCATATTCACATATAAACCCTACGACCAAAGGTTTTGGTATTAACTCTGACAAATTATTAATATCAAATTCTTGAGTCTTCTTTATTCCATCAAATGTAACTGTATATACATCTCCAACCTTTGAGATTAATCCCAAGCTTTGTAATTGTTTAAGGTGGAATACTACATTATCGTCCGAATCAAATCCTTCAGTCAAAGTTGAATATTTCTGATTATTTTCTTTTATTAATCTTTTGATTAATAGCTTTTGTATTGTATGCATGGTTAATTATACATTTTAGTGTACAGAACTACACTAGAGAGATTTGTAATTGCAAGAGATAATTACAATATTAATTTTAATTATTAAGGTTATGAAAATAGAAAAACTTTTTGCAATTTGTTTGCTTGTTGATAGTTATGAGAAATCTCTTAATTTCTATACTAATGTCTTAGGTTTTAAGGTTAATTCAAAAGATGGGGTATTTACAGATTTCAAATTAGGAGAAACTAGTTTAGCTATATTTCAAAAGATGGAGCAGAGGGTATGTTTCCAAAGAAATATATGAAGGTAGGTGGGAGTGCGGTTATAGCTTTCCAGGTTTCTAATTTAGAAAAGTTTTGCAAGAGTATTGAGGAAAAGAACGTAACGATATTCGAAGGACCAAAAACTACTGAATGGGGACAAAGGGTTGCATATATACAAGATCCAGATTCTAATATTATTGAGATATCTGAGAGCTAAGAGTAAAATTGAATATATAATCTAATATATATTCATATGTATAACAGCATCTCTGCAATATTAATATGGTCTGAAGATTACAAAAAATTAGCAGACTGGTACCAAGAGAAGTTTGGTTTTGAAACTATTGAAGAATTAAATCATCCAGATGATACAGGTAGAGCATTAAGAGTAGGTACTTCGTATCTATGGATTGGTAGACATTCAGAGGTACATGGTAAGAACCAGGATCCATTTAGAATCATGTTTAATATTGCTGTTGATTCAGTAGAGACAAGTTTTAAAGATTTACAAAGTAAGGGTGTTCGTTTCATTGCTGAACCATTTAAAGCTCCGTTATCTGAGAAATACTTTGCAACTATGGAAGATCTTGATGGTAACACAGTGCAATTAATAGGACAAAAATAACAGATGGATTCTAATCAGAAGCTAAGAGAGGAACTCCAGAAATATAAACCATATAATGCTCAAGAAGTTAAGGATAAGGAAGTAATGCTTAAATATTTTGAAGTGTTTGACGATGTATTAACAAGGAATAACGAAATAGCACACTTTTCCAGCTCTGCTTTTGTTTTAAATAAAGAAAGAAACAAGATACTACTGGTTTTTCATAATATTCTGAATTCTTGGAATTTTGAAGGTGGTCGTGCCGATGGAGATGCCGATTTGCTTGGTGTTGCAATTAAGGAAGTTAAAGAAGAAACGGGTTTAAAAAACGTTATTCCGTTAACAAAAGATTTCTTTACGATAAATATCTTGCCTGTATCTCAACATACGAGAAAAGGGAGAGAAGTCTCCGCACATCTACACCTCAATGTAGCATACGTCTTTGAGGCTGACGAGAAAGAACCCATACAGATAAATGAGGATGAGAATAGTGGTGTTAAATGGGTTGATATTAAAGATTTCTTAGAGATCACAAATAACTCTCGTACCTACGCAAAGGGATTAGCAAAAATGAAAGACGAAGAATTTCTGCCTAAGTAAGCTATATAGTCAAAACAAATAAAATTCGTCTAGATCTCTTCTTGATAATAAGACATAATCAGAGCAGATATTAATTAATGCTCTACTTGGTTTGTGCTTGAAACCAACATATGTAACTTGTTTTCCAAGTTTCTGTACCTGTTTAATGGCAGGTATAAGGTCTGTGTCTGATGAAATTAAAATTATTCTATCAATCCTGTTTTCGTAACTATTGATTAGCATATCAACAGCTATCTGTATGTCGACACCCTTCTCATGCATAACCCCATTACTCTCTAGCAAATATCCCAGAGAATACTTAATATTTTGTGATGAAAGATATTTAAAAAGTTTTTGTTGCTTGGCATGCAACTTTCTTGTATGAAAATCTGTTTTAGTTCTTACAGCACCAATATAGTAGATGGTCGAAATATTTTTGTGTTTGGCTGCAATATGTGTTGTGAACTTTTGGAAATTGAAATTCAGTTGATTATCTAAACCGAGATCTTTCAGCTTAAAGTAGAAATTGCTTTCATCAATTAGAATTACGGATGTTTGGGGCATAAGAAAATTGCCTACAAACAACCATGGGTTCTTGTAGGCGGGTTCACTCAAATTATATCAACAAGGGTATTCCTTGTAAATATATTTATACCATCTAAATATGAAATTTCTTTGAACTAGAGATTTAGTATTAGTCTTCCAACCCCATCTTCAACACCTTGTCCAAGATGTAACAATGTTTGTTCATCAAAATGTTTTCCTATGAACTGTATACCAGTAGGCATACCATTAGACAAACCAGAAGGAACTGTTAATCCAGGTAATCCAACCTCAGAACTACCTTCTGCTAATACATCAGCAATTTCTCCAAACAATGGATTGTCTGCATCCTTGTCTCTTAACGCAACAGAAGGAGTAGTAGGAGCCACTATAGCATCATATTTACCCAATACATTCTCTAAATCTTCTCGTATTAACTGTCTAACCTGTTCTGATTTTCTAAAGTATTCATCTGCATATCCAGCAGAGAGAGAGAATGTTCCAGTCATTATTCTTCTCTTGGCTTCTTCTCCAAATCCTTCTCCTCTAGTAGATTCATAGAATATTTTTACATTTTCATTCTTACTTCCTTCTAAACCATATCTAGTACCATCGTATCTAGCTAAGTTTGAGGATACTTCGCTCCTACAAGTGATGGTATACACGGCTATACCATACTTGGGATCCATAATGTTTACCTCTTCCACTATGGCACCTAAATTTCTTAATATATTTACTGAATTTTCAAAATTCTTTCTAACACCTTCTTCAATATCTAAGTCTAGATATTCTTTTGGTAATGCTAATCTCATTCCCTTAATCTTATTCACATCCAACTGTGCTAAATAGTCCTGGATTGGGAGTTTTGAAGATGTAAAATCATGTGGATCATATCCTGCGATAATGCCAAGCATATATGCTGCATCCTTTACTGTTTTAACTATTGGTCCTGGACAATCCAAGGATGATCCCATTGCCAATACTCCATACCTTGGTACTCTTCCATATGTTGGTTTAAGTCCTACAGTTCCACACCACGAGGATGGTAATCTGATGGATCCTGCGGTTTCTGTCCCTAGAGAGCCTGTACATAGGTCTGCAGCTATTGCAGTAGCAGAACCTCCACTTGATCCTCCAGGTAGTGTTTCTTTGTTCCAAGGGTTTCTAGTAGGTCCATAGTAGGATGTAATGGTTGATGATCCGTGACAGAACTGATCGAGATTGGTTTTACCAAGGATTATAGCTTCTTCATTTAGTATTCTCTTAGTTACAGTTGATTCATATACTGGGGTATATCCATCTAATATGTGTGATGCGCATGTGGTTAATATATCTTTAGTTGAGAATACATCTTTAACAGCAATTGGTATACCAGCTAGTTTTTTGTCTTTTAATGTTTCAAAGTTGTTGTCAAAATCTTCTGCTTTCTTTAATGCATTTTCAGCGTCTACTGTAATGAATGCATTGAGTTCTTCATCTAACTTGCTGATTCTTTGGAGATAGTAATTAGTTACTTCTTTAGCAGATATATTTTTTGCGAGGAGTTTTTCTCTGAGTTCTGTAATGCTAAGATTTTCCACCTGTTGTGTTAAGAATATATTAATTACTATGCAATTCTATCAAAGAATCCACAAAATGAGAATGGATATTGTTGCGCATACTAATGTTCCTACGATGGTTTGCATGACGGTATGTTTTTTTAGTATAACTCTTGAGGCTGCTATGAATGGTGTGAAGAGGAATATCAATGGTAATGCTGTGGCATATGGGAAGAGGTAGAGTAATGTAAAGAACAGGAGTGTGGAAAATGTCATATGTCCACTCATTTTCCAGTACAAATTAACTATGGTTAACACACATGTCGCAACAAAAACATTTAATGTTATATGTATTAACGTACTGTCTTTGAGTAAAATGGTTAATACAAAAAGTAAAAGATATCCTATTGTAACAATTGAAAAGTATGGTGGTCTCTCCTCCCTTTTTGTAAATTCATAGTCAGAGATCTTTCCCATTTTCCTTAGGATCAAAAATGGAGCTATGGTTATGACTAGGTAGAGGAATGGAAAGAGAATTTTGTAGAGAATGTTCACATCTGATATTACAAAGGCTATTGTTGGAGCAAATATTATGGTAAGAAAGCCATTGAACATTTCGGAAACTATTCTTGCTATTTGGGGTAGTATATTCTTTTTCATATATCTTTCTATTGTAGCTTAGATGGAAAGAGAAAAAAAGGCACAGTTGCCTGTGCCTTTCCTGAGACTAAAATATATTCCCTATTTTATATTATTCTCTTTGTCTTCCTCTTCCCTTCTTCTTCTAGCTATTAAGAAGATTATGAAGGAGAGTAGTGTTGCTCCACCTAGTGCATATACCCACCATGGGATTGGTTTCCTTGTGGATTCCTCTTGAGTGGAATCTTCTGCACCTTTAACTTCCTCTTTGGTTACAACAGGTGAGGTAGTTTCTTCTTCAGTGGTTTGTGCTCCTTGTACTGCTTCTGGTGTTAAAGTTGCTACTGTTGCTGCACCTCTTACTGCTTGCTGAGGTACTGCTGCAACTACTACACTTGATGCATATGGATCATTTCCTTCAACTATTGTATTGGAGTCACTTCTATTTCCAGCTGTATCTACTACATAGTATGTGAAGGTATGTGTTCCTACGCTTAATGTATTGATTAAAGCCGTTATATCCCAACTGTATCCTGTTCCAAACAATGGTAAGCATGTTTGGGTGTTTGTATCTATTACATAACAGACTTGAGATAGCTCGGTGTTATCACTTAATGCTAGGGATCTTGGTGTTGTGTCTCCTGTTTGGAAGGAAAGAGCTGAAAGAACTTGTGCTTCTGGGTTGGTTTTATCTATCTTCACTTCATCAGATGTTTGTACTGCTTCTAAATTACCCGCCATATCTTCAGAGTAGAAGGTTATTGTATTCAACCCTTCTGTAGATACAATTACTGTATTTCCTTCTTGTTCAGTTCCACCATTTAATGAATAGTAGGTTCTGTAACAACCACTACCATCAGTATCGGTACAAGCTAAGGTTACTGTTACGTCAGTATTGTGCCAGAGAAAGTCTATACCTGATGCGGTGGTTACTGGAGTTGTTTTGTCATATGTAATTGTATATGGCTCACTTTCAGGACTTTCATTACCTGCCATATCTATAGTTTTTACATAGATAACATATTTACCTTCGCCATGTCCAAATGAACCAGATCTAGTATGTGGATTTCCACCAGATACCCAGTTTGAAGTCCAATCAATGTCTGGAGTTCCATCTGCAGGGGTGAAAATGTATCTAATACTGTATGCAGCTATTCCTGCACCTGTGCTATTTACATATGCTGTGTCATCTCCACCTGTCCAATTTACTGTTATCGCATTTACATTAGTAAATGCCGTAGTGTTTGTTATCACGGGCTTTGATGGCGCGGTTGTATCATAGTAGTAGTGTACCCATGTACTCCATGCTCCTTCATTTCCTGCATTATCAAATGCTTGTACTCTGAAGCTTACACCACCTTGTTCGTTACTATTTGGAATATGGTTTCTTTGGCTTGCTGTTGTTGTTCTGTATGGTGCACCTGGGAATGTATGACCATCATCATATACATATTCTACTTTGTATGATGCTATTCCAGATACATCTGTTGCATTTGTCCAATCGTTTAGAATAGGGGTGCTCTTGAAGTATTGCTCAGATGTAGGAGATACAATTGAAGGTGTTGTAGGTGCTGTTGTATCTATTATGAACGGAATAGAGTGTGTTGTTGATGTTATATTTCCAACCTTGTCTACTGTTCTGATATTGAAATACCATGTACCATCTGAAAGAGAACGACTAGTTATGTGTGTAGCATCTGCTGGTAACCAGTTAAAGAACCCTATTGATGGAGTTTCTGGTGCATGAGTGAATGAGTAGAAATATCCTGCGACACCACTTAATTCATCATTAGCTCCGCTAAAGACCATATCGATAGTTCTATCTCTATTTGGTGCTGATGTGTGTGATGTTGAACTTACTGCTGGATCTATTGGGTCTTCATTGTCCCATATGAATGAATCTGCAATTCCAATTCCAGGAAAATCTTGTACATGATCCCAAGCTAATGGGGTTACTGTGTATTGAACGCCATTGCTCATTGATGGAAGAGAGTTGGTAAGTACCCAGTGACTTGTTCCCAGAACATCTTGAGTCCCTGGCAAGTATGTCCAGGAGCTATTACCTGTCCAATATTTACCATCACTGCTTCTTCTCATAGTTAATTTAACATCAGAGATTCTGCTTACAGTATCAGAAGCTGTTCCATGAATGAATGGTAAGCTATTAGGTCCGTAGTATTCGTTAGCTATCATTGCTTCAGATTGAGGAAGGGCTTTGTCTACTTTTCTTTCAACGACCGTTGAAGTCTTGGTATTCCCAGCTTTGTCATTAACCCTAACTCTAATATCTAGACTTTGGTTGTCATACAATATGAAGCTTGGTACTCCAAATCTACATTTATCATTCATAAACATACCAGGAGTCCAAGTTGTGCCATTAAGTGTATATTCACAGGTTGATCCTTTTATTCCACTTAATGAATCATCTGCTCTGACAGAAATTGTAAATCCATAGTAACCATTTACATATCTACTGAGGTAATCTTCTTCAATGTTTATATTCCCAAATGTTGGTCTTGTTGTATCGTATACAATTCTATTCATTCGTGGGCTATGTTCTGTGTTACCAGCTTGATCTGTTGCTTCTGCCTTTACATCAAAAGTTCCTTGATATGGAGGTGTCCATGTCTTTGACCAGTTAAATGTTGAGCTGTTAGATGTGTTTGTTTGGGTTTCAATCAAAATCCAATTTGAAGAATTTGTATTTTTGTAATACAAGTTTACCCCAGTAACACCATTTACATCATTTGAGACTCCTTGCAAGAGAATACTTGAGTTATGGTATGTGTTAGCTTGATTTTGAGTGAATTGGGATACTGGTGCGGTTGTATCTACAGTAAACTTTAATCCTAATACATCTCTAAATTGATTTATTGTAGGGATATCCTTTCTAGTAGCATTATCATATACCTGATGTGTCATGTAGTATGTTCCTTCTGGTAGGGTAGATACACAATCTGTAAACTGTCTTTGTGTAGTTAATGTGAATGGATTCCCAGAAAGTTCGACAAGATTTGGATTTTGTCTCCAGCTACAATATGCTTGCTTTCCATTCTGTGAAAATGCAAATGATCCGTTATCCTGAGCTTGGAAGATTACAAATGAATCCCAATATAGCTCCGAGGATGGGGTAGAGTCAGTATATGTTCCTGTGAAGGATAGTTGACTGACACTTTGTACAAATGCTTGAGCTCCTAGTACTGCTGATCCATTTTTGTAATGTATATATGTTGCTGTTGGTGCATTAGTATCTATCGTTATAGATTGTGTTGTCGTTTTGCTATTCCCAACATCATCAGTTGCTACAATTTGCATGTCATATGTTCCATCTGGAACAATATTTGTTACATTTGCTTCCCAAGCGCTTCCATTGATTACGGCATTGTATGTTACTGAGTTTATAGTAAGAGTTACACTTGATGTATCTGCACTTGCTATTCCTCCAATGATAGTTGGTGTGTTGTAGTTTGTGACAAATTTATTAACTACTGAGCTATTTGGATATTTTATTCCTGTTGTAGTTACATCTGCAGTTAAAAGTGATAATGCTGATGATAATTTAATTAATGATATTTCTAATCAAGTAATTACTTCATCAAGTTCATCAATTTTAAATACAGAATCTGATAAAATTAAAATTAAAGCAGAACAAAAGATATTAGATTTAGAAAATTCATCAAATGCAAGTGAAGTAAAAACAC
>LBSF01000014.1 GCA_000991805.1 candidate division WS6 bacterium GW2011_GWC2_36_7
CCAATATTAAAGAAATTTAAAGATTGGTATGTTCAACACAAAGAGGAGTATGAGAAAATCGTCATAGTGACAGGTGGTGGTGCACTTTCAAGAGATTTACAGAAAAGAATTGGAAACAATATTACTAAAAAAGAATATCTACATAATATTGCTATGTCGGTAACTCAAACGAACGCTGCTATAATCCAAGGCTATTTAGAAGATTTTGATTCATATATTCCTAAAAGAATAGGTGATGCATACGAATTTTTGACGGAGGAAAAGAATAGGACTTTGATTAGTGGAGGATTAAAGGTGGGTTGGAGTTCAGATATGGATGCTGCAATCTTTGCAGATATGTTAGATGCAGATACTGTTTACAAGATTTCAGATATTGATTATGTATATGACTCAGATCCAAAGATAAACGCCAATGCAAAACCTTTTACAGATTTAACATGGACCGAATATTCAGGGCTATTCAATATCACAGATGGTGCGGTTCAAGAAGCTAACAAAAATATTCCAATTGATGTTACTTGTGCACAGTTTTGTTTGAAAAAGGGTATATCCTTCTTCATATGTGGTGGGGAAGCATTAAAAGACAAAGCAACTGTAGAAGAAATTATTAAATCAGGAACACTAATTCATTAAGCAATAGCTTCGATTGTATACTCGGTATTTCCAGCTGGTGTAGATATGATAATCTTTGCATTTAATTTCTTACCCATGATAGCTTTACCGATAGGGGAAAGATATGAGATTTTACCTTCTAATGGATTAGCATCATCTTCTCCTGTAATTTCATATTTTACAGTTTTACCATTTTTGAGTGTAACAATATCTCCAACACCAACAATGTCTTTTCTTTTGTCTTTAACAATCTTAGTAGTCTTTATCTTTTCCTTTAGTTCTAAAATTCTCTCTTCATTAACATATTGGCTTTCCAAGGCCATAGCGTAGCCATCATTCTCCTTTAAGTCTCCTTGATTACGCATTTCGTTGATAGTGTCTGCAATTTTGGAACGTAACTCTGTCTCTCTCTTTACCAACTCATCTTTTAATTTTTTAAAACCGGACAGTGTTGTTTGATATATGTTTTGTGTCATATATTCCCGGTGTTTAATTTAGTAACGGAATATATTATTCTTATGGCGCAATAATGTCAATAGTTACAAAATGTACCCATTTTATGATAGAATTACAGCCGTAAAGCCGCTATCGTCTAACGGTTAGGACATATGATTCTCAATCATATAACCGGGGTCCGATTCCCCGTAGCGGTACCATACATTATTAGAGCCTCAAATGAAATTCGATATCCTAACAATCTTCCCTGAAATAATAGAAGAATATATAAACAAAGGAATAGTCAGTATAGCCAAAGAAAAAGGATTGGTAGAAATAAATGTACACAACTTAAGAAATTGGACAGAAGATAATCATAAGACAGTAGACGATACCCCATGTGGAGGAGGACCAGGCATGGTATTAAAGGTAGAACCCATATACAGAGCAATACAAGATTTAAAAAAAGAAAACACAATAGTAGCCATAACCACTCCAAAGGGAGAGAAGTTAGTACAAAGTAAGTTAAAAGATTTTTCAACAAAATCCGATCTCCATATGATAATCCTATGTGGAAGATATGAAGGCTTTGATCAAAGAATACATGACAACCTAGTAGACTATGAATTCTCGATAGGAGACTATGTACTTTCAGGAGGGGAATTGGCATCATTAGTCCTAGTAGACGGAATTACAAGATTACTTCCGGGAGTCTTGGGTAACGAAGAATCCTTAAGTGATGAGTCTTTCAATGATGGAGAAACATTCGATTATCCTCAATATACCAGGCCAATTGAGTTTAATGGCTGGAAAGTGCCTGAAATTCTGCTCTCTGGAGATCATGAAAAAATACGACAATGGAGAGAGTCGCAGAAAGCCTCTAATAGGTAAGAATTTACACTATATTACATAATGCTTGTAAGAGCTATATAATAGACTATAGAGTTCTAATTTAAGGACCAAATATAATGAAAGAAAAAATATTACTAACTAAGGAAAAGAAAGTTGCCTTAGAGTTGGAATTGAAAAATTTAATTGAAGTTAAAAAACCTGAGATCTCAGCAGCCTTAGCGTTAGCAAGACAAAATGATCTAAGTGATGATACCGATGATCTAAGTATAATGCTGGTAGACAAGGAACTAATAGAAGATAGGATAAAAGAATTGAAAGAGCTTTTAGCAAATTCAAAGGTTATAGATAAAAAATCTTGTAATCCTAACTTTGTTGGAGTTGGAACTGAAATCAAAGTTGAATTCAATGGAAAAAAACAGGACCTAAAACTTGTAACTACATTGGAATCCGATCCGATGAAAGGATATATCTCTGAAGGTTCTCCTTTAGGAAAAGCTTTGTTAAAAGCTCAAGTTGGAAAAACTGTATCCTACAAGGTAAAAGAAAAGAAATTTGAATACAAGATTTTAGAGATTTGTTAAATCTTCAATCTTAACTCTTTCTTGCTTCATTGTATCTCTGTCTCTAACTGTTACAGTATTATCCTCTAAGGTTTGATAATCTATAGTTATACAGTATGGTGTACCAATCTCATCTTGATATCGATATCTCTTACCAATATTTCCCCTAGCATCCCAAAGGACCTTTTTGGTATCTGTAAGTTTTTCAAATATTTCTCTAGCTTTGTTAACAATTTCTGGTTTATTCGATACCAATGGAAATACTGCTGCCTTGTATGCCGCGATCTCAGGATTAATCTTTAACACTGTTCTAATTTCTCCATTCTCTAATGTTTCTTCTTCGTATGAATCTAAGAGTAGGAATAAGAATGTTCTATCTACACCTCCTGAAGTTTCAACGATATTTGGCATATATTTCTCACCAGTCTGAGGATCGGTATATGACAGATCCTTTCCAGAAAATTGACTATGCTGTGTGAGATCATAATCACCTCTCCAATGTATACCTTCATTTTCTGCCCATCCCCATGGTGCTAAATATTCAACATCAAAAGCTTTTTTAGCATAGAAAACTAATTTCTCCTTAGGATGTTCGTAGAATCTCAAATTTTCATGCTTTCGATACAATTTTTTGTAGAAGTTCATTCTTTCTTCCTTCCAATATTCAAAGGATTTTTCCATTTCATTTGGATGGACGAAATATTGCATATCCCATTGCTCAAATTCTCTAGTTCTAAAGGTAAACTTGTTTGGAGTTATTTCATTTCTAAAAGCTTTACCAATCTGTGCAATACCAAAAGGGATTTGCTGCCTTGTTGAATCAACAACATTCTTGAAATCAAGATATATTGTCTGACATGCTTCACCTCTTAGATATGCTGTTGCTTTTTCACCTTCGATTACACCGACTTCAGTTTTGAAGAGCATGTTGTATGTCCTTGGTTCTGTAAACTCAGTACCACCACACTTTGGACATTTTCCATCTATATCTTCTGGTCTAAATCTTGCATGACACTTCTTACATTCAACAGCTTCGTCGCCAAATCCCTTAATATGGCCAGATGCTTCCCAAACTTTTGGATGAGTGATGATTGTTCCATCGATACCAACAACATTCTCTCGTTTATCTACCATATTCTTCCACCAATACCTTTTGAGATTGTTTTTCATCTCAACACCTACAGGACCGTAATCATAGAATCCTCCTATACCACCATATATTTCAGAATTTTGAAATATGATTCCTCTTCTTTTACAGAGGGATGTGACTTTTTGTAGAAGATCTTCCATAGGTCGAAAGATGAAATTAATATTTTTGATTATATCACAACGGAAAGGACTGACCTAGGTCAGTCCTCCCAAAGAATATGAACGAGCCAAGACCTTAGCTTCATTCGCAATTCTTAGAGTTTTGTATGCCAAAGACCTATGTAGAAAGTTACAGGTAGTGAATGCAAAAACATGGAGCTTCAGCCTAAAACCTTGATTCCGCAAATTTATATCGTTGGTAGCGAATATCGTTTTCAGCCAATGGTTTTGGTAGAAAGTTGAGGGAAAAGGATAGACCTAGGTCAGTCCTTCCGAGGCTGATAATGTGTGGAAGCTGTGATATAATCCTACTATCTTAAATTATATGATTCGTTCCCATGGAGGATACACAAAGGAGTGATATGCTCGGACAAAGACAAGTAAGATTAGAGAAAATCGAAGCACTCAAGAAGTTAGGTGTGGAGATATATCCTGCGAAGTCATATAAACAATTTCACAATGGAGAGATATTAAACAACTTTGAAAAATTTGAAGGACAAGAAGTATGTCTTGCTGGAAGAGTTGTAGCTTGGAGAGAACATGGACAATTACTTTTTGGAAATATAATGGATCAAACTGGAACTCTCCAGATTATGATCAGAGAAAGCGAACTTGTTGAGGATCTAACAAAAGGATATCTAGGTTTTGATAAACTAACACTTTTGGATTTAGCAGATTTTGTTGAGGTATATGGAACTATTGGTAAAACCAAAACAGGTGAAATCTCAATCATGGTTAAGAATATTAGGTTACTTTCTAAAGCATTAAGACCAATTCCTCGAAAATTAGAAAACAAAGAACAGATATTTAGAAGAAGATATCTAGATTTAACCGTTGAACCTGAGAGAATAAAGTTGTTTGAAAGAAAAGCAAAATTCTGGCAAGTTCAGAGAGATTTGCTCCGAGATGAAGGATTTCTGGAAGTTGAAGTTCCAGTATTGGAAGCTGTAACTGGTGGAGCTGATGCTGCACCTTTCATTACACATCATAATGCCTTAAACCAAGATTTCTACCTTAGAATTTCTACAGAATTGTACCAAAAGAGATTAATAGGTGGGGGCTTTGAGAAGGTATATACATTAGGCCCTAACTTCAGAAATGAAGGTATGGATGATGAGCATCTTCAAGAGTACTACCAGTTGGAATGGTATTGGGGATATGCAAACTACAGAGACAATATGGATTTAGTAAGAAGGTTGTTCTTAGAAATTGCTAACAAGGTATATGGAAAGACTCAATTTACAACCAGAGGTCATACATTTGATTTAGCTGATGAGTGGAAAGAGATTGATTATACAACTGTGATTAAAGAAAGATTTGATATTGATATATTTAATGATTCGGATGAGAAGATAATGAAAGCTATTAAGGACAACCATATTGAGATGGGTGGGGATGTGAATAGAAATAGAATGATTGATACTCTTTGGAAAGCTATTCGAGCAACAATTTCTGGTCCTGCATATTTGGTTAACCAACCTAAGATTATTTCTCCTTTAGCAAAATCACATAAGGATAATCCTGAATTAACAGAGAGATTCCAAGTAGTTATTGCTGGAAGTGAATTGGGTAATGGATATTCTGAGATTAATGATCCTCAAGATCAGTTAGATAGATTCTTGGAGCAGCAAGCTCTTAGAGAGGGTGGGGATGATGAAGCTCAGATGCTAGATATTGATTTTGTAGAGATGTTGGAATATGGTATGCCTCCTGTAAGTGGATGGGGTCATAGTGAAAGAGTATTCTGGTTCATGGAAGATATTTCTGGTAGAGAGGGTACTTTTTTCCCACAGATGAGAATAGAGGTTGAGAATACAACAAAGGAAATATACAAGGACAAAGTCAAATTCAAGGAAACGGTTAAGAAAGAGGAGAGGAAGTAAAAGGCCAATTCTCGTAAAGCAGTGAAAGATAAGAATTGGCCTTTATTACTGGGCTAGAAAAACTCAACCAAGACAAGTGCTCGTTTTCCTAGTTATCCAGTAATCTTGATCTATCTTCATGGGAATCGAACCCACATATTCTGAGGACGAGTCAGATACTTTTCCATTAAGTTATTTGATAGAAAAAGACAAAAAGTATTGTTAGTACTAGGGGAATTATATTATCAAAGTTACTATGAGTCAATAAAAAATGGGAAATAATGGGGAATAGAAATTTGTTAACCAACCTTTCTTCTCTTTTATACTCCTACGAGTATGCACATAATGGCAAGAAAAAAGGTTGGGCTATATTCGATGGGCACGATAGGGTTTACACCTACATCACAACGAGTATCAGTCGTCTGCTCCGTGATTGAGCTACGTGCCCGCGAACAAAAAAGTGGTGCATGTGTTATGGGATTATAACCCTACCGTCTCCATGTCGGCTTGAGAGCGATGCCTCTTTCGAAGCTACACATTGCACCACAAAAGTGATATCTACTTGATCTAAAACGCAGACCACGCTCATATTGAGCTGGGTAGATATACTACAGAATTTAAAAGAACAAATTTCATTAATAACAAAGAAATTATAATATAACAATTTCTATCGGTCAATCTAAAACAATATATCTATTTCTGATATTATTAATACATGGAATCAATCAAAGATCTCTTACAACAAATCAAACAAGGAGCTGAAGAAAAAGCTGATGAAACTACTACACCACAGAGTACACTCTTTGATACAAAGAAATTAGCAACTAATCCTAACAAGCTATTTGATAACAAACATAAGTACATATCTACTGAATACCAAATGTATGGATTACGATTGGCAGGCAAATTAGATGACAAAAAACGAGCTACAATGTATATCAAATGGGCCAAAGAAAAACCAAGAGCAATACTAGAAATGGCATACAGCTTCTGTATAGACTATCCAAGTGCAAGAGATAAAAGTAAGATATTTATGTGGAAAGTAAAAGAACTAGAAGATGAAAGAAAAAATAAACCAAAAGAGTAATTTCAAAAATATTCTTAAGAGAATAACAAAGATGTTCTTTGCTCAAGAATTTATGCACAAAGAACAGTTAATTGTTTGGATTATTGCGGATATTGTAAAAATGGCTGGGCTCTGTTTTGTATGGAGTGCATCTGCAAAGATCACGGGGAACATGGATCAGGGCTATGTAATTACATACTATGTCTTGATGATATTAGTGAGCAAACTTATGCAGGACATAACACCGGCCAATGGGGTACAGCAAATCTTGAATGGAAAATTCTCCAACTCGTTACTCAAACCAATGTCATATTTAACAGAATATCTTGGAAGCAATTTAGGTTCTAACCTTTTCAGACTAATTGTATCCGTACCTGCATTTGTTCTAGGAATGTATATCACGAGTAGATTGGGATTCTGGATTGTAGATTTTAATCCATACCTTATTTTCTTAGGATTGATAGCTGTCGCTATTGGTTTCCTGATTAATTTCCTTTTAGGAAATATCTTTGCATTGATAGCCTTTTACAACAAAAATATGGAAGGGATGAGAATCTTCTACAATAACATTGCAGCAACATTCTCAGGAGAATATATCCCGTTTGTGGCCTTACCACTGCTAGCTTTGTTTACGGTACAAGTACTACCATTTAGATATACACTCTCTTTCCCAATTGAAATTCTGCTCGGAAGAATGACTAACTATGATCTTGGTGTCGGATTTATAATTGGAACAATCTGGTTGATTGCCTTGTATGTCCTTTATCTAGTTCTCTTTAAAATATCCATAAAAAAATATGCTGCAGAGGGAATATAAAACAACAATATGGAGATATGTAAGAATATGGTTTTTAAACCTTAGAGCAAGTATTAAAAAAAGTAATACATATAAAGGGGAGATATTCGTACGATTTTTTAGGACATTCTTTATTCTAGGTATACAGGTTTTGCTTTTAACATTAGTATTTGGAAATAGCGAAGTTTATGTAGGTTGGACCAAAGCAGAGACATATCTTGTAATGGGTATTTGGAATCTTTTGAACTATTTTGGTTGGGCGTTTTTTGGAATTAATCTCGAACGATTAGAGAGTAGGGTATTGAGTGGAGAATTTGATTTTACGCTCTTAAAGCCATTATCTTCAGCATGGTTTTCCTCCTTCTATGATTTTTCTGTATACAGTGTAATCTCATCATTGTCGGGTTTTGTATTGGTAGGATATTATTTCTTCATTACATGGGGGACTCTATCCTTAACAAATGTCTTATTGGGAGTTGCAGGAATAATTGTTGGACTACTGTTTTGGTATGCCTTTTACCTTTTACTCTCTAGCTTTACCCTCGCAAATCCTAGGAATGGATTCTTGGCTTTGGTAAAAGAGATATTAGGATTAGCAAAATATCCTGTAAATATCTATTCGAGTTCTATACAGATGGTATTTTTTACAATATTGCCAATTGCTTTTGTGACTACTGTCCCAGCTAGTTTGATTATTGGAAGAATGGGGTATGCGTTTCTGATAATTGGAACGGGATTAGCAATATTGTTTGTTCGTTTGAGTTATTGGGTATGGAAACAAAATGTTAAGAAATATGTAAGTGCGGGAGGGTAAAAGGTAGTAATTTAATTCAAAAAACTTTAATATAATTGCATGGATTTTCTTAATCAACTGACATGGCAGAATACATCTTACCTTTGGGGAATAACATTATTGCTACCACTCTGGTTATATGGATTTATTAAATACAAAGGCTCGAGAAATGAGATGCTAAGAAGTGGTCTTATCTTTGGAGTGGGATCTATTTTAATTGGATATTTTTACGCTACAAAAGATTACTGGAATCCACCATATATATTCAACAATGTTCTGCATTTTGAAGATTTTCTTTATGGCTTTTTCTTTGGTGGTCTAGCATCTGAAATATTTGAAATCATCCTTGGAAAGAAAAGTATTAAAAGAGCAAAGAAACCACATAAAAAGTTTGTAATAATTGCCTTGATAATTACAATTGCAACATTTGTAATATGTGTAAATATCTTAAAATTAAACTCAATTGTAGCTCATATTCTTCCTCCAATGATTATTGGATTGATATGCATAGTTTATAGACGAGATTTCATTGTCCCAGCGTTATTATCCGGTCTATTTCTAGTGATCATTACATTCGCATGGCAAAGCCTAATTATGTTATTTTACCCCGAAGTAATTTCAAATATCTGGTATGTACAAAATCTAAGTGGAGTTTTAATAAGTGGAATTCCATTAGAAGAATTAATATTTGGATTTAGTCTTGGTTTTGGAGCTTCTTGTTTCTATGAACTTTTGATGGGATACGAATACACGAAAAAGTAGAATTGTTCTATATTACTATCTTATGAACTGCCTCTAATACCTTTTCTAATGCCTCTTCGCCAGTTTTCGCTTTCAATGGAGCAGCTGCCGCATATTCATGGCCACCACCACCTAATTCTTTAGCTATAATACCTACATCTTGATAACCCTTTGTACTCCTAAAGGATACAAACCAAGAATCGGGATAATTAAAATCTGGTTTAAGAACAAAACCCCAATGTACACCCTGTATAAACCGAATATATTTGTCTCTTAAAAATGCTTGTGCTTCATTAACACCTTGTTTGGTTAACCCATTTTTAACAATCATTTCCTCATTTATATATACATATGCCATATCTTTTTCAATTTGAAGAGTTTTCAGGTATGAAACTACAGCGGGAATAGATTCTCTCGGGAATTTCCCAAACTTGTAAGACATTTCCTCAATATCAATATCCATAACTTGCTTTGCATCTGCATAGACACGAAGGGTATCTGGAGTTGTACTGTCATACATAAATCTTCCTGTATCAGCAACGATTCCATATTGTGTTAATTGAGCTATATCTGGTGTGATTCTGAAATTCTTACCATAGATATCCTTAAATGTGGCAAACACCTGTTCTGTAGCCGAGCTTCTTATCTCATTAATAACCAGGTCTCCCTTGCTATTTGTTGTCTCTGTATGATGATCTATAACCACAATAGGTTTTGAAGTATCCTGTAAATTATCCTTCGCATAATCTAAACACTGAGCCATGCTTCCTGCATCAACGATAATGATTAAGTCTTCATCTCCTTCTTTAATCTCCTTCGCAACATGAATCTCCTTCATACATGGGATATTAATAGTAGGGGTCTGTCTTGCCTTCATGACTACATTCATCTTTGGGTATCCTAACTCAATGAATTTCTTAGTCATAATCATGCTGCAAAACGCATCCATATCTGGACTCTTGTGAGTAATGATTAAAATATTCTTTGATTTTTCAATTAACTGTTTAAATTCTTTGTTGTACTGTAACATAATCTTGATAATACCAAGTTTGGAGAATATAATAAACAGAGTATTGAAGGAGATTTTTCATAAATTCTTTGAATTAAATTAAGAAAACAGTTAGATGATAGATATTAAAAAAATAGTAGAAGAAACAGATGTAGTTAAACAAGGATTACTCAAGAGAATGGATGAAGACAAGCTAGACTTAAATGGAATCATAGCCTTGTATAAAAAACGAAAGCAGATACAAACTCAGTATGATAATAAACGAGGTGAACAAAATGGTTTCAATGAACAGATGTCCAAGGTAGAGAAGGGTAGTGATGAATTTAAAAAACTCATTGCAGATCTTAAGGCGAAATCAGAAGAAGTAAAAGCATTGGAAGTTGAGTTAAAGAATGCAGAAGCAGAACTCAAAGCAAAGATGGAAGTGTTGCCAAATATTCCTGAAGAGGATGTTGTAGCTG
>LBSF01000015.1 GCA_000991805.1 candidate division WS6 bacterium GW2011_GWC2_36_7
AACAAAATCATATACAGAAGAAGCAAAGCTAATTTCCTTGATATTAAAATTCCATACTTTAAAAGAGGGGGTATCGCTAAACAATGGGTATATGGGTATACATTTGTATTAAGCCATTTCAGTAAAGACCTCACTCAAGTAGTTGCAGGAAGCCGAGATGTCTTTGGAATCGGACATGAAGAAGAGATTGAAAATCTGGTATCCGTGTTAGGTAAAATTTCAAACAAAAATGCGCTTCTAATTGGCGAAGCTGGAGTAGGGAAATCAAGCCTCATACTTGGTGTGGCACAAAGAATTAACACAGCTGACGTTCCGATACAACTCAAAGACAAAAGAGTTGTTCAATTAGATATCAACGGATTAATCGCACAATCATCAGGAGAGAAAAGTCTGGAACAGTTAATTATTAAATCCATGGAAGAGCTTGGAAATGCTGGCAATACAATTTTGTACATAGATGAGATGCAAGAATTAATACCCGCCAAAGCGGAGGAATCAGGTCAGTCAATCGCGGGCATATTGCTTCCATACATAATGGGCAGTAAGTTCCCGATAATCGGTACAATCAATTATGCAGATTACAAAAAGTATTTTTACAGTAACGAGTCTCTAAGACAAAGTTTTACAAATATTGAGGTAAAAGAAGTTAGCACAACAGACACATTAAAGATATTGGAGACTAAAGTTGCAGAATTAGAAGCAAACTTCTCTTGCTACATTACTTTCCCCGCATTGGTAGCTTCTGTAGAGTTAGCGCAAAGGTATATCAGAGATAGAAAGTTACCAAGTAGTGCAGTACAAACAATAGAAGCAACCTGCTCATGGGCACAATCTAACAATATTCAAAAGATTACATCTGAACATGTGTCAAAGGCGATCTCTATTCAGAAGAATATAAATATAACGGAGGTCGATCAAGAGGAGAGTAATAGATTAAGGAAATTAGAGGAAAATATTAAATCAAAGATTATTGGACAGGATGAGGCCGTTATTGCCATCACCGAGGCTCTCAGAAGAGCAAGAACTGATGTAAGGAACCCCGACAAGCCAATGGGGACATTCTTGCTCATTGGCCCAACAGGTGTTGGTAAAACATACTTGGCAAAAGTAGTAGGAGAAGAATTCTTTGGAAACAAACAAGACATTATCCGAGTCGATATGTCTGAATACCAAGATATCTCTAGTATAGATAAATTTCTTGGATCCTCATCACAAACCAATATCATGGGACAATCACAAATTACACTAGTTGACAGAGTCAAATCTAACCCATACACAGTAGTACTCTTTGATGAAATTGAAAAAGCGCATCCTGATATACTCAACCTCTTCTTACAGATATTTGACGAAGGTAGACTCACAAGTGCCGCTGGAGAAACTGTTGATTTCACCAATACCATAATCATATGTACAAGTAATATTGGAAGCCAAATCCTTCTTGATGCCCTAGAAAAAGATGAATCCCTTTGGGGAGAAGCAAAGAACAGAGCATTGATGGAACTTAGGCAATATCTTAGACCAGAGCTACTGAATCGATTCGATAAAGTAATTGTATTTGCACCACATGATATTAACAACTTAACTCAGATCGCAGATCTCTTACTTGCGGAATTAGCGAAAAGACTCGCTGACAAAGGCATAATAATCAAATGGAATAACCAAATCCCTATGTTAATTGCCAACAAATCAAATGAACCTGGGATGGGAGCAAGACCAATGAAGCGATACATTCAAGATAGGATCGAGGGAGAAATCGCAAAAGAAATGATCGAAGGAAACCTCAAATCAGGAGCCGAGATAAACATAAGAGAGAGTTGGATTACATAGCTGTTGAAAAAGAGTTATATATCGAATATAATCCAAGATTGATAATATAAATATTTAAAGCAATGGGAGCACTTCCAAAAAGAAAAATTTCAAGCAGTGTACGTGGACAAAGAAGATCACACAACGCCTTGAAAGTAACAGGTATGTCTAAATGTTCTAAATGTGGAAACGTAAAGCGAGAACATTTTGCATGCCCATCATGTGGATTCTACAAAGAGAAAAAAGAAACTAAAAAATCTTAATAAAATATGAAAAGAGCATCTGACCCAAGACATCTCGCAAGAATATTAGCATTGCAGAGACTTTTCTCTAGCTATTTTAACAGCGGAAATCAGGATGTTGCAGAGGTACCAATTGAACATTTAACCGAATTAGATGAAATAGAAGAGTACAACACAGACCTTTTAAATGGAATAGTTGATGGCGTAAATAACCAAAGAGAAGAAATTGACAATCTAATTACCAAATATGCACCTCAATGGCCAATCTCACAGATGAAATTAGTTGATTTACAAATACTTCGAATTGCTATTTTAGAAGGATTTATTGGGAAAATAACTCCTCCAAAAGTTGCAATAGACGAAGCAATTGAAATAGCAAAGGATTTTGGTGGAGATTCAAGTGGAAAATTTGTGAATGGGGTACTAGGAGCAATATATGAACAAGCAAAAAAAGATGAATAACTATGAAGCAATTGAAGAAAAATTAGGTATCGTATTTCAAGATAAAAGTCTTTTAGATATTGCGCTTACACACAGATCATACCTAAATGAACATAAGGAAGTTTCTTTACAGAACAATGAACGAATCGAGTTTCTTGGAGACGCAGTTTTAGAATTAATCATATCTTCATATCTTTTCAAAGAATATCCCAACAAACCAGAAGGTGATTTAACCAATATCCGTGCCGCATTAGTTAGAACAGAGAGTCTAGCAGAAGAATCAAGGAATCTCGGGATAGGAGAATACCTCAGAATGTCAAAGGGCGAGAAAGAATCAGGCGGTAGGGATAAAGACTATCTCTTAGCGAATACTTTTGAAGCCGTACTCGGAGCTATATATCAAGACCAAGGTTTTGATGTTTGTAAAACATATATAGAAAGAACACTCCTAATGAAAGCCGATCGAATTGTTGAGAACAATCTCTTCATTGATCCAAAGACTCAAGCTCAAGAAATAATTCAGGCCAAGTTTAAAGTTACACCAATCTATGAAGTTTTAAAGCAAGATGGACCAGATCATGATAAAACCTTTACTGTTGCGTTGAAGATAAATAATAAACAAATTGCATCAGGTACTGGCTCTAGCAAACAGAAAGCGGAAGAAGCTGCAGCGAAAGAAACTGTAAATTTGTTAGAAAATCAAGCTAATCCCTTGAATTAATGTATTTCATTTGATAGAATTCTCGTTATGTTAAAAATAAGACTAAAAAGAACAGGAAGAAGAGCTCAACCACATTACAAGATTGTTGTCATGCAAGACAGCAAACCTAGAGATGGGAAAGCTATTGCTGAGATTGGATATTACAATCCAAGAACTAATCCAACAACATTTGAAGTTGATAAGGAAGAAGCTGCTAAGTGGCTCAAAAGTGGAGCACAGCCATCTGACACTATTGCTCAATATTTTGTTAAGCTAGGCTTACTTAAGGCCCTCAAAAGAGGCTCTACAAAGCCAAGCACTGAAAAGAAGACAAAAGAGGAAAAATAGTTGTATAATAATTCAAAGTATTTTAATTATTTTGAATACATAAATGAAAGAGCTCCTAGAACATATCGTAAAGTCAATCGTAAATCACCCAGATAACGTTGTTATTGATGAAAAAGAAAGCCAAGATTTTCCTGGTTTAACTATTCTTACCATAGATGTTGCTGAAGATGATAAAGGTGTTGTCATTGGACGAAAGGGTAGAACTATTAATGCAATTCGAGATTTAATAACTATTCATGCCATTAGAAATGACAAGAGAGTCAAGGTATTAATCAAAGACGATAAGGCCGGTCACCATGATGAGACAGAGGTTTCTCACAATGTAATAGAAGAACAAGTTCCTGTTGTAGACGGAGAGAATATGTTAGAGGACGAAATCTAGTCTAGCTGACTCGCTTTACTTTCAAATACACTAACTATATCTGCGAATTTGCTATATGGTGTGAATGCTGAATACATATCAACACTACTTGTAACTACAGGTACATAATATCCCGTTACAGTCAGACTTATCTCCCAGATATTGTTCAATTCTTCTAAATCTAGATTTTCAATTGTAATAATATATGGAGAAACAGAATACAAACTGTTGAGGAAGTCTAATGTATTAGTTAATGTCCCTTGGTATGCCAATGGACCACTTACTCCAAGAATATAATTCCCATCACTCGTCTCACCTTGTGTATTGATTTTAATATCTCCAGCAGAAATCTCGGAAGAGGTAAGTCCTTTCTCGGATGCCAAGTTGTCTATATAGTACATAAAACTAGAAACCTTCAATGTATTAGGAATAACTTTTTGAGCATTAATCAAATCACTCTGAAGAATACCTTCATCCATAGAATTTAAGGTCGTTTCAAGATCACTTAACTGTTTTTCCTTATTAATAACTTCTGCATGCTCAGACTGAAATGATATTGCCTTCTGGATCATTGGAACAAATACAAATACACCTAATATAACAAGAACAACCACAACTAAAATTGGGATTATGATATCCGTTACTTTCAGTCGAGTTTTCTTAACTCTTTCACTGATAGCTTCGATCTCTTTTTTTGTTTTATCTGCATTTATAGCATTTGTAACTATTGGCATTGTTTAATTAGTAGAACTTAAAAACTCTTTCATTATCAATTTCCCCTTAAAGGTAAACCTAACGTAATTATTCCCATTCCCAACACTTTGGAGTGTAACTGTGTCCATCTTGGGATCATTGCTAAGTAAGTACCAAAACTTTGAAACATTTTCCATATCCGAGGAATTTCCTTCTATCGCAAAGGATAAATCATTTCCTACAGAAAACTTGGTAATCTTTGAGGTTCCACTCTTATTTGCAACCGTATTTAGATAATCGACAACACTCTTTGGCGAATATGCCTCACCAAGAACTTTGTCATACAACTTAACTCTTTCAGTAATCTCATTACTAGATATCATCTTTTGTGTCATCTTTGTTAGCTTAGCCTCATATATTTTAAGCTTGTCTTTTTCATTGTTAAGAGCCATTCTTGAAACAATATTAAATCCTACGATCAGTATTGATACGACGACTAGAATCAAAAGACTTGTTATGGATCCAACATTGAGCTTCTTCTTTTTTTCAGCAACAACTACTTCTTCCTTAGATAGAGTAGGGATAAGATTAACACCCGCCTCTGCCATGATGTTTTCGTATCCTGGTTTTGGCGCAGATTCTCTAGGAGCAACAGGAGCTTTAGCCTGAGTATCAGTCTTAGCAGGGACTTTTTGATCCACAACCTTCGCTTCTTGAGTTTTTATTTCCGGTTCTTGTTTATTCATCTTTTAATGCAAGCCCAATAGCAACAGAGTATGATGGGCCACTCTTTGTTATTATATCTTTAAATTTATTATCAACTTTTACAGCATTCCATGGTGTAGCAATAGAGACATTAACACCCAAACTTTTTGCCACATACTCCATTAATCCAGGAAGTAGAGCACCATCACCGTTAAGGATATAGTCCATGGGAGCAGCTACTAATGTTTTATTTTTGTAGAACTCTATTCCTCTTCTTACCTCAACCAATATGGATTCAACGATAGGGGAGAGAACATTGTAGATTTTGCCTTCTAAGACATTTTCTACAACACCATAGTTTCGCTTAAATTCTTCCGCTCTGGAATATTCAAAATTGAATTTATTCACAATTGATTGTGTTAAAGAATCAGAACCAATTGCTATGCTTTGCGAAAAGACCAAATAGCCCTCTGAAAGAATACTCATATCCGTACTATTTGCACCAAAATCAAGCATAACTAGGTCTTTTTTCTTAGTAGCACGGTACATTGCTCTTCCCATTGCGACAGATTCAGTCTCTATTGCTGCAAGTTCTAATCCTGCATTCATAGCGACATTGATATAGATATCGATAATTTTACGAGGTGCAGCGACGAGAAGTACTCTTGGCGCATTCTTGGCCTGGTTAAACCCAATAGTGATGTAACTAAGTTGTACTTCATCAAGAGGCATTGGAATATATTGTTTTGCTTCAAAGTAAACAGCATCTTTGAGTTCTTCAAGTTTTACACCTGGGAATTCCAAGAATCTTGTAAATACTGAGAATTCTGGTAAGGCCATTACTACAGATTTATTTCTAATCTTTGAGGAATCATAAAGCTTCTTTAATACATCCGAGAGTTTAGTTTGATCGGCTTTATCCTCACTATTGATTACTCCTCTTGGAGTGATTTGAGATCCAAGATTTACAAGCTCTGGAAAGTCAGATGATATGTTTTTTAACTCAACAGCTTTCACTGAATGAGTCCCAAAATCTATACCTACATGATCGGGCAGCTTAGCCATATTGAGCAGTTTCTTCTAAGTTTAACTTTAATATTTATATATAATAACAAAAATCTCTATTCTCCTAAATACTTATTCAGTTCTTTAATCAAACCCGCATAATCTATGTCTGTTTTTACAAGGTATGATGATGCTCCAAGGTCAAATGCCTCTTTTATAACGGCATCACTTGTCATATTTGTAAGTACAATTACAGGAAGATTACCATATTTTTCAGAATTCGCTTTTACGGCCCTTAATACTTCCAATCCGTCAACGCCAGGCATCATTAAATCAAGCAATACAAGCTCTACAGTGCCCATCTGCTGAGCCATTACGTCTAAACCGTGATATCCGTCGCTTGCAGTTAAACAAACGTATCCAGCGGTTTCTACAAGTTCCTTATATGAATCTAAAAGCTGCTTATCATCTTCAACTATTAATATTGTTTTTGCCATATATTTAAGTAATTAAATTAGAATACATATATACATGCATACAGTATAAGCAATTTCTTAACTGTATGTTAAGTACCTATATCAAATATCTATATTTTGCCTTTCTACCATACTATTCCTTCTGTTGAAACCACCGCCTGCCTATGTACTATTTTCTTCACCGGAGCTCCAGCTGCTAAATACCACTGTGTAGGTTCTGCTTCAATGTCAAATCGAATTAAGTAATTAGAATCTTTTAGCATTGTATATGCAATCTCAAAACTCTTAACATTTACAACTTCTGAATTCAAAGGTATCACATATCTACTCGCTGTTTCATCAAAACATGTTTCCTGCTTATCTAAAAGATCTTGCGCAGATGTTTTTAGGATATATCCAACTGTGTCATCTTCCGTTGAAGGGAAATATGCTATACAAATCCAACTTTCATATCCATATGGACGAAAATGAATCTCATTTCCGACTTCATTTTCAATCAAAGAAGTTGCATATCTCGTCTTAATCGTTGGATCAAAAGCTACATTATCGACTACCGTATTTTGATTCGGATCATATTTCCTTAAATCTACCGTGCTATATACATATACATCCGACGGATTCGAGTTTCGAACAGTTCGCCTCACAAGTTCTAATACAAATTCACTCTCAGATCTAACTCTCGTTTTATTACTGGATACCGTAGAAATTTTAATCAAGGTCGTAAGAGTAGAGGAGGCTGTCATCATAACTACACCCATAATTACGATGGTTATTAACATTTCAACAAGACTGAAACCTTCATATTTTTCTTTTCTGTTTAATAGGTTTATCATAGGTTAACAACTGTAAAATATGTATAATCCTTAACACTGTAGCCTTTAGTTATACTTTCGCCATTTACTTCTACTGGATTGACTGTCGTCTGACCAACTATTACTTCCACTACAACGTACTGTTCTGTTAAACTATAATCCTCAATGCAAAATATTCGGAAGAACAGACCGTCCTGGTCCTCCGGGACCAAAGCAGCAGATCTATATGTTTCTCTGTCCTCCAAATTGTATGTTACATATCCTTGTTCTGTTTTTCTGAAAGCATACTGATTTTCGCTATCTTTATCTATCACATAACAATTGTCATTGCTTCCTATTTGATCAGGAAATACATCTTCTCCAGACAATTTCTCTCGCATTGCCACATTCTGTACCATAGTTGCACCTTCAACCGCATATTGAGTCATCGTATCTATAGTTTCATTTTGGATCATTTCCTGAAGAGTACGCGCAGCTATCTGCATTAACACAACAGAAGAGGCACCAACAACCATAATGGCGATTAAGGCCTCAACAAAACCCATTCCTTCATATTTTGATTTAATATTTATTTTCATTGTACTGATTCTGTATTTATTTTCCCTGAAAGATTTCCAATCGTTATGATTTTTGTATTAACATCACTTTCTGGATTTATTGTAATGACAAATGGCATCGGGTCAGTTTCCAACTTTCCCTCAATCGTGTAATTTAGAAGCTCTCCATTAGTATCATAGAAGAATGTTCTTCCTGATACAGATTCAAAGACCACAAACCTCGGTTTTTTCCCATCTATTTCTGTAATTGTTATGTCCGATACAGGCGTTGTCGTTGATTTATCATACCCTGGCACAATACTTAACGATGAAGTTGCATTGGTTCCGCAAGAGCTACCAATGGAGGTAACAGTCAAATAACCATTTGATTCACTTCCTATCCCTGTAGGCGCACCCAACGATTTTGAAGGTGTATATGCAGGAAGGCTAGATTTCGTAAGAATATCACCATAGTCAACAAAAGGAGAGCACCATTTAAATACTGCATAAACCCCATCATCATGGCTCTCTAAATCCCCAAAATCTATTCCTAATCCATAGAGCCATTTTTCTCCAGAAGATCTTTCCAAAAGCATTGCAGATCTTTGGACCGACCTTACATCTTGCTCAAGTGTAAGCGTATATTCGTTCATCTTAACAGTATTTTGTAAATTCCCAAATGCAGAAAATGTCATAGCTCCAAGAATGGAGAAGATACTCATTACAATCAAGAGTTCCATCAAGGTATAGGCGGAATATGTTTTTCGCAGTTTTAAATTCAAGGCAGTATGTATACAATTCAACAGTTTAATTTAACATAGAAAGAGATTAGTATCAATTGTTCAAGGAGAAACCATCTTCGGTCCGCCAATCGGAGTTATCCATGCTCTTTACAGTTATAGCCAAAGAATCACCAGTTGATTGGGCACCAATATCTTTGTCCGTGATTGGACTAATTTCGGGTAACATTCCAATGCCATCTCCAGTGCAATAGAAGCCACGCTCATTTTCATCATCTATGCCACCTAGGGACACACAAACAACTACGAATCTTTGATCTATACTATCTACCGCATAGTAGTAGGTCGCATTACTTCCACCATCAAATATTCCATCTTCATTGGCATATTCTTTTAATATATAGTTACTTGGTGTGCCATTATAGCCCATGGCATATGCAAAGAACTCTCTCTCTATACACCCACTGCATGTTCCAAGTGCAGGATAAGCACCATTGGTATTCTTGTATTTAATTAACGCTGTATACAAAAGCCTTGCAGCATCCTTATGTTTAACATCTTGGGCTTTTTGCAGAGCGAATCGTCCAACCATAACGCCAATTGAGAGTAGTACAATGAGTACGCCCATTACAATTAACATTTCAACTAGTGTGAAAGCTTTGTATCTTCTAATCATGATTTAATCTATCACATTTGCAGTAATTTAAGAATATGATTCCAGAGAAACTCACCATATATTATGGAAATAACAAAAGCGATACTAAGAAATGGTACCATTGGTACTTTTGCATTTTTTATGTTTATCTTTTTCCTAAGTATAAGGATAAGTGAATAGAGTAGGGCTATGATTATCGAAAGCCAGAAAAAGACAATAAATTGTTCCTTATTGATTAGCACCCCAAGCCCAAGGATAATTAAAATATCTCCTAATCCAAATGATTTTTTAAAGATATTAAGAAGAATTAGAAATATTCCAATCGCTATTGGAAAATAAATCTTTGTTATATCAAAAGTAAATAGGAAGATTAGTAAACATAAGGCCAGAAATATATGCGTCAAATCTTTTGGTATTCCAAATTCTTTAGATATCATCAAGCCTAATCTATAGCTTATCGCTTCTGCAAGATTGTCCCTAGTATAAACTCAGATATCGGATAATAAATATTAACTTTTGAATTACAATATCTACATCTTCCCTTGTTAATTAAAAACCCTAATACAGGAAGCAAATCTATCCAAGAGAGTGGGTGTTCGCATTCTTCACAATGAGAGTTTTGAGTTAGTAGCGCTTTCCATTTAAATTCCTTTTCGATTCGATAGAGCGTTGCATTAATAAAGCTAGCTAATGCTGCACCAATAAAGAATATGCAAATATAAAAGATAATCATGATTCAATTATATACTGTTAGTAAAAATAAAAAACCCCTCGCAAGGAGGGGTTTTAAATCACATTAAAATGCTATTAGTTCCATGCATTACCATCCCAATCAGAGCTTGTGATCCCTGTAGATGGAGTACTAATGTATGTATAATCAGCTCCTGTGCCAAATGCTACATCTTTTGAAGTTATTGCACCACCTGCAACTTCTGTAGCTCCAAATCCGTTTCCATTACAATAGAATCCAAGTTCTTTGTCATCATCTAGACCACCCTTAGCTACACAAACCAGGACAACCTGTTGATCTGTGGAAACCATGTAGTAGTATGTTGCTGCTGTTCCACCATCAAATGCACCATTATCCAAATATTGTCCTAATACTCCTGCAGCTGCAATCATTGTAGCAGGGGTCTCTGTCCCAATAGGAAATTCTCTGTTATCAGTATAGTAAGCTTGTAAGCCAGTATAAATCTGATCTACAGCATTCTGATGAGCAACATCATTAGCTCTATTGATAGCAAATCTACCAGCAGTAATACCAACCGCCATTAAGATTATAAGGATACCCATAACGATAAGCATTTCTACTAATGTGAATGCTTCATAGAGATTCTTTCTCATGTTTGATTAGACAGTTATTAATTTAACTAAGTTAAGATTACAAAACTTTTTATACCTTGTCAATGACGAATTAGCCGATTGCAGAAGATAGCTGGAACATAGGCATATAAACACCTAAAGCTATAAATCCAATTGCTAGTCCCATTATGATAAGGAATACAGGTTCCAAAACAGAAGCCATATTTGTAGTCGCGACATCAACTTCTTCTTTGTAATATTCGGACACCTTAGTCAACACAGCATCTATCTCTCCTGTCTCTTCACCAACTGCAATCATACTGCTTACGAGTAGAGGAAAATATTCACTTCGAGCAATAGGTAGGGCCAATGCTCCACCTTTCTCAACCTCAGTTTTTGCTTCTGTGATCGTATCTTTGAATATGCTATTGCTAAGCGATGATGCTGTTAGCTCCAAAGCCTTTATAATTGACAAACCACTTCCCAACAATAATGCCAATATTCTTGTAAATTGTGATAATTGCATTTTGGTTATAATTCCGCCAACTACAGGAATCTTCAAGACCAATTTATCCCAATTTCTCTTTCCCTTTGCAGAATCTAAATAATATTTTCCTCCGATAATCAAGATTGCGAGAACAACCAATACGGCCCACCAGAAGTTAAGGAAGAAATCGCTCATACTCATAAGAACTCTCGTAACCCAAGGTAACTCCGCTCCGAAATCGCTATATATTGTTGCCATTGAAGGAATAAGAACCATCATCATTAATACTACAACGACGACAATAACTACTAAAATAATAATTGGGTATATCATGGCAGATTTAAGCTTACTTGAGAGACTATTTTTCTCTTCTAATTCAGTTGCAAGCCTTTCCAGGATAGTTTCAAGGTTTCCACTTTCTTCGCCAGCCTCAATAAGATTCAAAGTTACCTCATCATATATTTCATCCTGTGCTCTAAAAGAATCAGATAAAGATCTTCCTGATTGAACAGAAGCCAATACCTCTTTTAATACTCTTTTGAAGAATGGATTTCCTGCCTGTTGTACCATAATTTCCAAAGCTCGCGTAAGTGGTAAGCCAGCACCTACCATTGTAGACATCTGACGCATAAAGATAACTTTCTCCTTCATTGGCACCCCACCAATATTTATCTCAGCCAATTTCTCGAAATCAATTCCCATTCCTTCTTTAATGCTCACAACAATCAATCCTCTATCATGCAATATATCTGTGACTGATTCAGAGTCTCTTGCTTCAACCTCTCCAGTTACAACTTTTCCCTTTACATCTCTTGCCGAGTATTTAAATTTCTTCATTTTTTAACTTTTTAATAATCTTAAAACTTCTTCTGGGAATACCGCATATTCCTGAGCCTTTTGGACAGAAATGATACCTTCTCTTACGAGATTAACAAGCGATTTCTCAAGAGAAATCATTCCTATGTCAGAGCTTGTTCTAATAACGTTATCAATCTGATTGGTTTTTCCTTCTCTAATAAGGTTTCCGACTGCAGAATTTTTAATCATAATCTCAGAGACAGCTCGTCTGCCACCTTTTTCGAGAGGAATTAATCTTTGTGCAACAACTGCTTCCAGAATATTCGCTAACTGAGCTCTTACTTGTGGCTGTTGATTATCTGGGAACACATCAATGATACGGTCAATGGTCTGAGAAGCACTATTAGTATGTAAAGTCGCAAATACAAGATGACCTGTTTCAGCAAGTGTAATAGTCGCAGAGATAGTTTCATAATCTCTCATTTCTCCTACAAGCAAAACATCCGGATCTTGTCTTAGTGCACTTCGAAGCGCTATTTCCCATGAATGAGTATCATCATTCATCTCTCTTTGATCTATTAAAGACTTCTTCCCTTCAAATACATATTCAATTGGATCTTCAATAGTTACAATATGGGCGAATCTTGTTCGGTTAATATCTTCAAGTAAACTTGCTAAAGTAGTACTTTTTCCATGCCCCGTAGGACCAGTAACAAGTACTAGACCTTGTTTTAGTTTTGTAAATTGATGATACATCTGAGGAAGCATAAGTTCCTCAATGGTTCTAATTCGTGATGGGATCAGTCTGAATGCAGCACTCAAGTTCTTCATGGCATAGTATGCATTGATTCTGAATCTTGCATTATTAGCACCTTCATATGTATATGCCAAATCAACTTCTCTATTAACTTCTAGAAGCTCTTTCTTTTCATCTGAGAGAACACTTAATATCAATTCTTCCGCATCCTCTGGGTTAAGAATTCTATCTCCAACTTCTTCTAACTCTCCATCTATTCTTATAATAGGGGGATATCCTACGGCAATATGTAAGTCCGATGCATTTCGGCTTATCGTTAATCCCAACAAGTCTTCAATTTTATATTTTGAATTATTGGTACCATTAATCGAGTAATTAGGGAGGTTTGTACTATTATTAACAGCAACCTCATTCTCGAGGGGCTTTTGATCTACAGGTTTTGCTAAATTATCTGATTTTGGATCTCTATCCATTGCTTTAGGTTTCTTAAAATCAGGCATAATATCATCTAGGTTATTCCCGGACCTTCCCAATGAATCTAATGTCATATCTGAGGAGGGGAGAGGAGAGGGTCCATCTGGTAATATTCCGACACTTTGAGAAACTTTCTCTAAATTGGGAAGTTCGGTTGGTTGAGCGACATAAGAATTCGTAGCCTTGGCAACCTCAGGTGTCTTATTAATTTCCTCTATCTTTTGACTTAATTGAGAGATATCTTGTGTTGTTGGCGCAGGAGGAGCAGGTACAATAGGTGATTGGGGCATTGTTGAAGCCACCGGAGTATCTGTAGGAATATTGGTATATCCGAATTTTACATTGTTATCTTGGGCAGTATTATTATCCATTCTTTAGTTATATCAAAAATTTACTCTTTTGACACTCTCATTACTTCTTCAAGTGTGGTTATTCCCTCGAGTGCCTTGAGGTATCCATCTTCTGTCATAGTAAGCATTCCTTCCTCTTGTGCGACTTTCTCAATATCTTTGTCCGTCACAGTTTCCATCATCATCCTACTTATCTTATCTGTGATATCTAGCACTTCGAAAATACCTATTCTTCCTGAGTATCCTGTTCCTCCACATTTGTCGCATCCTTTACCGCGATAGAGGTAAAGAATTGGTTGACCATCTGGTCCCATTTCTGGGGCTTTAAAAGCAGAGCTTCTTGGTATGAAATTGAAATCTGCAGAAGTATTTGGGGATGCAGCAACTCTTGTTAAGTATTGTATTACATCAAATCCAGGAACACTGCTCATTTCCTCCTTAATATCTTTCACCACCTCTGGTAATGCTGGATACGCTTCCACACAATGTTCACAAATCTTTCTTGGCAATCTCTGAGCTGCAACCGTTCTAATTGTGGAAGAGAGTAGGTAAGGTTCTATACCCATATCTAAAAGTCTTGGTATGCCTGTATCAGCATTTTTTTTGATGGCCTGCACGGCAAGTTGTGCTGTTTCTTGGTCTCGGATTTCTCCTACCATTACTACATCTGGGTCTTGTCTCAATACAGATCGAAGCCCTGTTGCAAATGTTAGACCAGCATCAGGATTAATCTGAACTTGAGTAACTCCTGGGACTCTGATTTCAACAGGGTTTTCCAGAGATATAATGTTTACCTTCGCGTCATTTACTTTCATCAAAGAACAAGCCAAAGTACGAGTTTTACCACTACCGGTAGGACCAGTGACAAGTACAATACCGTTTGTTACTCCCAAACCATCGAGATACACCTTGTATGCGTGACCTCTCATTCCAGTAGATTCCAATGTGACATTTGAGGTGTCAGATTCTAGAAGACGCATAACTACCTTCTCACCATATATCGTAGGCATTGTAGAAACACGAAGATCTATCTTCGCACCATTCACCTTTATTGGAAATCTTCCATCCTGAGGGACACGTTTTTCATCAATTTTAAGATTTGAAAGAATCTTAACTCTTGACACAAGTGCTGGGTTAAGATTCGAAGGTAAAGCTAATCGCTCTGTCATTACACCATTAATTCTAAACCTTACCCGTGTTTTCTTTTCCATTGGTTCGATATGGATATCGGAAGCTTGAGATATTGCTGCATATTGAAGAATGGCATTTACAATCCTTGCAATTGGAGCACTTGAAAGATCTGTGCTTGATAGAATATTGGGGTCTTCATTAATTTCAGTAACTGGCATCTCAACATCTTCTAAAGCCTCTGTTACCTCTGAGCTCATTGTCTCTCCAACTCTTCTATCCAAAATATAGCCAATACTCTCTGCTGTCGTAATATATACCAGAATTCTTGTTCCTGCAGGATATTTTCTCTGTAAGGCTTGGGTTGCCTGGATATCAAATGGGTCTTGCATGGCAATCTTTACAGAATCCTGGTTCCTCTCAAAAGGTACTGCTCGATATTTCTGCAAAGCATCAACACTAACCTCAGAGATTATGCTCTCCTGTATTTCCACATCTTTTAAATTGACATATGGGATTCCAAATATTTCGGACTTAGCTTGTGCTATCTGTTCTTCATTTGCCAAGGTCATCTCACGTATGATTGCTTCCTCGCTCTTTTGACTACGACTTCTTTCAACAAGTACTTTCCTTGAATCGTCCTCGTTTATTAATCCCTTTGTTTGGAAGTATTTTAAAAGCGAACTTTTAGTTATCATTTGGCGGCAGTTTGTAATCTAATACTTTATTCAGTTTATGATAACCAGTATAGAGAGTCAACATGCCTGGCTTTAGCCAGGCCTTCGTTCAGGAAAAGTTCATCACCACATTATCCTTTCCCACCGTTCTTCTCTTTGAATATGTTTTCTTTTCTAAATGTCCAAAACACAAAAAGGCCGTACATAGTTCAAACCTTTGTAATTATGAACAGCCTTTGAATCAAGGCCAGGCCTTAGCCAGGCCTTAGCCAGGCTTGGTGTGATAGAATAGGCTATGACATACCTCTTCATTAGTAAAAATACTAAGCAACAGACAGATCATCTTATCCAGTTCGTTTCAACGCTCTTAGAAAAAGATATAACCTCAATACAAGAAACTCCAGATATACATATATTGGATAGAAGAGAAGAGAACAGTATTGGTATCGAAGATGTGAAAGACTTTGTAAAAGAAATGATCTTCAAGCCATTTGGTGCTTCCAAACAAATAGCTATCATATATGAAGCGGAAAAACTCACAACCCAAGCTCAGAATTCCTTCTTGAAAACATTGGAAGAGAGTGGCGATGATACAATATATATACTCTGTGTAGACAATGAAAAGAATGTTCTACCAACTATATATTCAAGATCAAAGCCAATATATATAAAGCAAGGTGTGTTGGAAGCAGCCACAAAAGTTAAGCCCCCAATTCTGGATCAAGATTTAGTCGAACAGTTTGGATATGTAGACAGCATTTCAAAAGATAAGGTAGAATGCCTCAAATTACTCACGGATATTGAAGAGTACTTTAGGGTAGAGCTTGAAAATGAAATTAAAAATGATAATATAAATAGCTCTAAGGCTATTTCAGAGCAATTGAAATATATACAAGAGACTAGGAATAAGATAAACAGCAATTGTAATAAAAAGCTTGTCTTAGAAGCCTTATTGTTATTTTTAAATGCTTAACATTTATCCTCAAAAAGGGTAAAATATAGGGTATTTTGACCGGGAAACTAAATTACGGAAACCACACAAATAATGACCAAACAAAGTGATTATGGAGCATCTAACATTCAAGTTTTAAAAGGGTTAGAAGCTGTTAGAAAAAGGCCTGCTATGTACATTGGTTCTACCGACAAATTTGGTTTACATCATATATTCACCGAAATTTTAGACAACTCTGTAGACGAGGCCTTAGCCGGATATTGTTCCCATATCTGGGTAACATTTAACAAAGATGGTTCTCTAACAGTTCGAGATAATGGTAGAGGTATACCAGTAGAAATGCATCCTGAAACCAAGGTATCCACATTAGAAACCGTTATGACCAACCTCCACGCTGGAGGTAAATTTGACGGAGGGGCTTACAAAGTCTCTGGTGGCTTACACGGTGTAGGTATGAAATGTACTAATGCTCTCTCTGAATGGATGGTTACAAAAGTCAAAAAAGATGGAGGCCTGTATCAGCAAAGATATGAAAGAGGAATACCTATGGCTCCCGTTGAGAAAATAGGTGATGCTAAAGAAACAGGAACAGAACATACATTCAAACCAGACAAAGAGATTTTCTCAACTATTGATTTTGATTTCCATACGATTGTAAAGAGTTGTAGACAACATGCATATTTAACAGCAGGGTTAAGAATAACAATAACGGATGCAAGAGGAGTCAAGGATAAAAACTACGACGTGTACTTTGAAGATGGAATTAAATCATATGTACAATTCTTAGTAGTAGATGAGAAGCCAATCAGTCCAGATCCCTTCTACATGAATAAGGAAGACGAGAATGTCGTAGTAGAAGTGGCTATGCAATACACAGATGGTTTAGAAGAAGATGTCAGATGCTATACCAACAACATTATAAATCCAGAAGGCGGTACTCACTTAGTAGGTTTTAGAACAGCATTAACCAGTGCACTCAATTCATATGCACAAAAGAATGAATTGCTCAAAGGGCTGAATACTGGCTTAAGTGGAGATGATGTAAGAGAAGGTTTGACCGCTATAATCTCAGTTAAGGTACCAGATCCTCAATTTGAAGGTCAAACAAAAATCAAATTAAATAACCCCGAGGTTAAGAGTATTGTTGGAAAAGTTGTAAGAGATGAATTGCTTACATATTTGGAAGAGCATCCAACAGAAGCAAAAGCTATCATTGGGAAAGCAGTGCTTTCTAACAAAGCTAAAGCTGCAGCAAAGGCTGCAAGAGATGCAGTGATTAGAAAGAGTGTTTTAGAATCTACCAGTTTACCAGGCAAATTAGCTGATTGTAGTAGTAAAGATCCTGCAGAAAGTGAACTATTCATAGTAGAGGGAGACTCAGCAGGTGGCTCAGCTAAGCAGGGTAGGGATAGACATACTCAAGCTATTCTTCCTTTAAGAGGTAAGATTATGAATACACACAAATATAGAGTTGATAGAGTACTAACCAATGAAGAGTTCAATAATGTAACAACCGCTTTAGGTGTTGGTATTGGAGACAGTTTAGATGTTAAAAAGTTGAGATATCACAAAATTATCATCATGAGTGACGCAGACGTTGATGGTTTACATATCACTGACTTGGTACTAACTTTGCTATTTAGATTCTTCAGACCTCTCATTGAACAAGGCTATGTGTATGTCGCACAACCTCCACTACACAAAGTAGAGATTGGAAAGAAGAAATATTACTTACTTAATGATGCAGAAAAAGATGCATTTGTTAAAGAAGCTAAGGAAGAAGGAAAGAACCCAATTGCCAATCGATTTAAAGGTTTGGGAGAAATGAATCCCGACCAACTATGGGAAACTACTATGAATCCTGCACTTAGAGTATTGAAAAGAGTACATATCGAAGATGCTGAAGATGCAGAGAAGACATTTGAAATGTTAATGGGCAATGAGGTCCCTCCTAGAAGAAGATTCATACAGACCTATGCTACGAAGGCTAACTTAGATATTTAAACAAC
>LBSF01000016.1 GCA_000991805.1 candidate division WS6 bacterium GW2011_GWC2_36_7
ATACTTTTGAATATGTATAAAGGATATCTCTTACCAGAAGGGCTAGTTACTAAATATCTAAAAGCATTGAGGTCAAACGACAAAGATACAATGCATGATACCGCTTGCGAAATAGGCGTTGAGGTAGGTAAAACATGCAGGGTAATGAAATTTAGAAACAAGTCAGTTAGAGAGTTTGCTAGAAAAATAACTGAAAAAAATCCTGCTATAATAAAGGTTATACAGCATTTCATTAACAAAGAATTTGCGGATAAATTTGTAAAAGCAATCAATGAACACTAGAACCCTTGCAAGACAATTACTGGTGGAAATAGAGCAAATATACCCTGAAGCTAAAACAGAGCTTTCTAACTGGTCTACAGCCTTTCAATTTCTAATCTGTATAGTACTCTCTGCTCAAACTACTGATAAACAGGTGAATAAGATAACGGAGAACCTTTTTAAACAATATTCGACAGCGAACATGCTTGCAAATGCTAAGTATGAGGATGTTGAACATACCGTACAGGGTATAAACTATTTCAAGACCAAAGCTAAACATATCATTGAATTAGCTAAGATGGTGGATGAACGATATAACGGGGAGCCTCCTAAGACCCTCGTAGAGCTTCAAACTCTTCCAGGGGTAGGTTACAAGACGGCTAATGTATTTCTTAATGACCTGTATCATTCCAATCAGGGTATTGCAGTAGATACTCATGTGAGTAGGGTAGCTAAATCATATGGTTTAACAAAGGAAACTGATCCTACTAAGATAGCTCACGATCTAGAAAAGCTCTATCCAAAGGACGATTGGTACAAAGTTAACTCACTTTTTGTACTATATGGAAGATATATATTAAAAGCCAAAAAGCCTGACTGGGAAAAGGTTGTATTAAAAGAATACCTTGTGATATAATCCATCTCGTAGCAAATAAAATTATTAGTATGTAATAGCAGCTACAGGCATTACATCACCAAAGGAAAACCCTATGGCACAAACACAAAAAAGTGCATACGCACAAATAGATCAGTTCCTCATTGATGAAGGAAACAAGATCAGAAAACTTTCTAAAGGCGATATTGTTGAAGGAGTTGTTGCAGACGTTAGAGACGGCTATGTCGTTGTTGACGTTGGTTACAAATCTGAAGGTATTGTTGCAGGAAGAGAATTAAAGAGTGAGACAATGAATTGGAGAGACCTTAAGGTTGGAGACAGCCTCTTAGTATACGTTGTTAAACCAGAAGATGATGAAGGACAATTAGTTCTCTCAATCAGAAGAACACAGCAAGCAAGTGCATGGATCACCCTTGAGAAATCTAAGAAAGATAACTCTGTTGTTGAAACTACAGTAGTAGAAGCAAACAATGGTGGATTAATCGTAGAAATTGGGAAAGATATCAGAGGATTCATCCCTACATCTCAATTAGATGCTTCAAGAGTATATCTAAACGGTGTAAGACAGGTAGGAAAAGATATCTCTTCAAGAGTACAAAAGACTTTGAATTCATTGGTTGGTGAAAAAGTTCAGACCAGAATTATTGAATTAGACAGAGAAAAGAATAGAATCATTCTTTCAGAAAAGATGGTTACACAATCAAGAGACTTAGAGCAGAGAGAGAAGACATTAAACAAGGTCAAAGAAAGCGATGTATTAGTAGGTACAGTAAGTGGTATTACACCATTCGGTATCTTTGTTAATGCAGAAGGATTAGAAGGATTGGTACATCTCTCAGAGTTATCATGGGACAAGGTTGAGAATATTGATAGCATCTATTCTGTAGGTGATAAGGTAAATGTCATGGTAATTGGTATCTCAGACGGTGGAAAGCGAGTAGCTTACAGTGTTAAGAGATTACTTAAAGATCCATGGGCAGAGGCAATCTCTATGTACAAGGTTGGAGATGTTGTTAAAGGTGAGATTCAAAAGGTGGTTCCTTACGGTGCATTTGTCAGAATTGGTGAAGGTCTTAACGGACTCATCCATATCTCAGAACTTTCAGACAAATTGGTTAAAAACCCTGAAGATATTGTAAAAGAAGGAGATCCAGTAGATGTAAAGATCCTCTCAATCTCTTCTACAGAAAGACATTTGGGATTAAGTCTCAAGGGTGCAAGTACAAAGAAAACAGCAGAACCTAAGAAGAAAGTTACCAAAGAAGAGCTTGCAAGTGCAGTAGATAGCGCTATTGAAGCAGAGCTAACCACAAAAGAATAGTCTGGATGTAGTATAATTGGGTATGGCATCAATAACTCTGGGTAAAAAACAGAACATTTTAAAACGACTTAGTAAAAACGCGAGGATATCTCTTCGTAATGCTTCACTCATAATGGAGCATTTAAAAGCGAAGAGTATCTCTCCGGAGCATATATTCATAGGGATACTTTTAAATGAAGATAGTCTTGCTACAAGGACTATTTCTTCAATGAATATTGATAGAAATGATCTGATGAAGAAGTCTTTTGGCGGAAAGATGATTGAGATAACCACAGATCCCAATTCTGCAAGAGAATTAGAAATTTCCAACGAATCCCAATTTGTACTTAGAAAAGCATATGATATTTCTAGAAAATATTCTCATGTATATGTGGGTTCAGAACATATAATGGAGGCACTACTTCAGTTAGATACAGACTATTTCAAGGATTTAATTCACATAGGTTTGTCATACAAAGCTTTTAAAAAAGCTTTAGATAACTATGCATCATATCCTCTTGGAGTTTTGGCTCGTCCACATATGCCAAGTAACCCTATGGATGATGATTCAATTGTTGATTTTTTAGGAATAGATTTAGTTGAATTAGCCAAAGAAGGCCGTTTAGACCCAGTTTTAGGTAGGGAAGCAGAAATCAATCAGCTCATAAATATATTAAGTAGAAGGAAAAAGAATAATCCAATCATAGTTGGCGAGGCGGGTGTTGGGAAGACAGTACTCGTGGAAGGATTGGCAGAACGAATAGCTCTTGGGCATGTCCCACCTTCACTGCGAAATATGCGAATTGTATCCTTAGATATCGCAAGTATAATGGCAGGCAGCAAGATGAGAGGGGACGTTGAAGAAAAGATTATGTCCATAGTAGATGAAGTTATTTCTTCAAACAACACGATTCTCTTCATAGATGAGATTCACAATATTGTTGCGCCAGGTATGTCTGGAGGACCGTCAGATATAGGTTCTGTACTTAAACCTGCACTTTTGCAAGAAGACTTTAGGTGTATAGGGGCTACAACAATCGAAGAATATTCTGCGAATTTTGAATCAGATAGCGGTTTGGCAAGGAGATTTCAACCAATCCGTCTAGAAGAAGCAACTCAGGAAAATACACTCGAAATACTTCAAAAAATAAAACCAATATTAGAGAGGCATCACAATGTGAGTATAAGCAAGGAAGCCTTGAGGACTGCAGTTACTTTGTCTAATAGATACGTAAGTGATAGGTATCTACCAGACAAGGCAATTGACCTTTTGGATGAGGCTGCTGCATCTAAAAGGTTGGCGATAGAGAATGAATATGGTGATATATCTGAACTCATATCTCAGCTAAACAATCTCAAACAGAAAAAAGAGACATTCATATTAAAGGGGAATATGCCAAGAGCTGAGAAACTACAACATCAAGAGGTTGAACTTGAGAAGCAAATAGTGAAAAGGGAGAAGGAGTGTACAGAGAATAAGAAAAGTAAGAAAAACCAGATAGATGAGGATGATATCAGAATGGTTGTTTCAAAATGGACGGGTATCCCATTGAATACATTGGGTAGTAGGGAAAAAGTGTCACTATTGAAGCTAGAAAAAGAACTAGATACATTCGTAGTAGGACAAAAGGATGCTTGTCGAGCAGTGGCTGCTTCCATTAAGCGAGCACGAACTGGCATATCTGATTCAGATAGGCCATGGGCATCATTCTTGTTCTTAGGTCCTACTGGTGTAGGGAAGACAGAGTTAGCGAAAGTGCTTACTAAACAGCTTTTTGGAAACGAAGACAGACTTGTACAAATCGATATGAGTGAGATGATGGAGATGCATAGTGTTTCTAAGTTGATAGGGTCTCCCCCGGGCTATGTGGGCTTCCAGCAGGGAGGTATGCTAACTGAGCAGGTACGAAGGCAACCACATTCCGTTATTCTTTTTGATGAGATAGAGAAAGCTCACCCGGATGTATTAAATGTGCTTCTCCAGATATTGGAATATGGGCATTTAACAGATGGAAGAGGTAGGAAGGTTAATTTCAAGAATACCATTATAATCCTTACCTCAAATATTGGGGCGGAGGAGATAAAGCGAGATAAGGTGCTTGGCTTTGTTGGTACGAGAGAGAAGAAACGAAGTGATATAGATATTAATAAGGCATACTCCAGTATGAAATCAGAGCTTCTGATGAAGCTAAAAGATACTTTAAGGCCGGAATTGCTTAACCGTATAGATGATATTGTCATATTTAGATCATTGACGAGAAAGGATGCAAGGAAGATTGTAGAACTATTAATTAATGATTTAAATACTCGCCTAGTTGAGGAAAATATTGTCGTGGAAATTACAGACAAGGTTGGAACATACCTAGTGAAAGAGGGCTTCAGTGATGAATATGGTGCTAGACCGCTTAGAAGAAGGGTACAGGATTCTGTTGAGAATGTGCTTGCTGATTACATTCTCTCTCATAAGGTCGCAAAAAAGAAGATGAACGAAGTTACCATTGATATGATTAATGGTAAAATGGATATCTTAACTAACTAGTTTCGCTATGAAATATATATGTACTGCGTGTGGTACTGAATCTCTCAAATGGTCTGGAAAATGTCCTAGCTGTGGTCAATGGGGAACACTAGAAGAAAGTGAAGAACTCCCTGTAGAAAAATCCGGAACAAAGATTGGTACAGCAGCAAAATATGAATCAATATTTCAAGATGAGAGCAAAGCATTTAGCTCGGATACTCGCATTTCAACGGGGTATACAGAGGTTGATAGGGTACTAGGTACAGGTTTAATACCCGGAGAAGTGGTTTTAATTAGTGGTGAACCAGGTATCGGCAAATCTACGTTACTTATGCAAGTGGTTTTGAAGTTTTCAGAAAAAAAAATATTGTATGTTTGTGGAGAGGAATCTCCAGGGCAGTTGAACTCTAGGCTGGTCAGGCTTGCCAATAACAAGTCTTCTAGTAAAATAGGGCAGAATTTCATGGTAACAGAGGATATTTGTGCAGAAAATATTGTAGCTTTGATCGAAAAAGAGAATTTTGATCTTATAGTTGTCGACTCGATACAGAGTATCTCTTCAATGCAATCCAGAAGTTACCCAGGAAGTATAAGTCAGGTAAGGATTTGTGGGGCTATGCTAACTCATGTGGCAAAAATTAAACGAATCCCTATGTTCATAGTTGGTCAGATAAACAAAGGCGGAGATATAGCTGGTCCCAAGGTATTAGAACATATCGTTGACTGTGTATTGTACCTAGAGGGGGATCAATTTAACCAATATCGTATATTGAGAGGAATGAAGAATAGATTTGGATCGACTAATGAAATAGGGGTGTTTGAAATGACGGGTAGTGGATTGCAAGAGGTCGGAAACCCATCGTTAGTATTTCTTGAGAACGATACTAAGTCGTCGGGTAGTGCTATAGGTGCTGTGTTACAAGGCTCTAGAGTTGTGTTTGTAGAAGTGCAATCGCTTGTTGTAGAGCGCGAAAGCACTGGTGGACCAATGATGCGTGTTGCGAATGGTATCAAAAAGCCAAGATTAGATATGCTTTGTGCAGTTATGTCTCGTAAGGGTGGAGTATTTTTAGGAGATAAGGATGTGTTTGTAAATATAGTGGGAGGGCTGAATATTAATGATCCGTGTATTGATTTGGCGATATGCGCAGCGATTAAGTCTTCTGCAAAGGATAAAGTCCTAGATAAAGAGAGCGTGTATGTAGGAGAAGTAGGTTTGACAGGAGAGGTAAGAGGTTCTTGGGGAGTTAGCGCAATCATAGACGAGGCCCAAAGAGTAGGCTACAAAAGTGCAATCATTGGCAAATCCAAGCTTGGAAAGGCTCAGGATATCGCAGTGAAAAAGATTTCTCAGATTACTAGTATCTAGGAAGGGTAGCGACTTGCTTTATCAGTGCTTGCCCAAGTCTATATCCACAAAAGGCGTAACATTAAAGAGGTAGGATGTCGCCACGTAACATACAAAAGTACAGTTGGAGAAATATGCCATTATGGGGCGACTTCTGCGAAACAATGGAGGACTTAGTGTGTGTGGATACTATATATAGGGTTGACAATTATACCACTCGAGGCGTATACTATACTGTTCTTTCAGAAGACTGTGGATATCTTAGGTTTTTCCCTTTGTCTGGGGTGTCACGAGCACATCTGGGCAACAGGATAAGCCTAAGAAACCATAATCAACTGATATTAAGAAAAGAAGGGATAAATATATTTATATATGTTATCCGATATTTTTTTCTTAACTTATTAAGAGAAAGAAACCGGGGTCGGTTGGGGCAGTACCGATCCCTTCTTTTTAATTCCCTTTTGATCTGTATATTTGACATATTTTTTTTATTTCAATATACTTTTGGAGTCAATAGGGCGTATGCCCAATATTAAATTTCCTGTTAAAAAAATGGTTAATAAAGTTAAAACGATTCAAGAGTATGAACAAATGACTCTTGCACAGCTTCGAGAGGAAGCAAAGGTTATGAGTATGGAAGATTTTATGGAATTTGAAAAGCGAGAGCTAATTATAGAAATTCTTAAGAAAGCTACCAAAGATGATGGATTTGTATTCGTAGGAGGAATCTTAGAAGTAATGAAAGATGAAACCCACGGATTAATTAGAACTGAAGGGTTGCTCCCAAGTGATAATGATGTATATATTTCTGGTTCGCAGATTAAGAAATTCAGTTTAAGAACTGGAGATGAGGTCTACGGTCCTGCAAGATTACCAAAAGAAAAAGAAAAGTATCTAAGTCTCTTAAGAGTAGATACTGTGTATGGAAAACCAGCAGCAGAGGCTGCAAATAGGCCTGCATTTAGAAAGTTGACTCCAGTATTTCCTGATAAGCAGATGAAATTGGAAACAACTCAAGAAGTTATATCCACTAGAATGATAGATTTGCTTTCCCCAATTGGTTTTGGTCAAAGATCTATGGTCGTTTCTCCTCCTAAAGCAGGTAAAACAACCATATTAAAAGATATCGCTAGTGGTGTTGCTCAAAATCATCCTAAAGCAAAATTGATGGTTGTACTCGTAGGTGAAAGACCTGAAGAGGTTACTGATATGAAGAGATTTGTTAAAGGTGAGGTATATGCTTCAAACTTTGATGAACTTCCAGAACAGAACTGTAGAATAGCTGAAATGGCACTCCAGAAGGCTATGAGAATGGTTGAGTGGGGTGAAGATGTCATTATACTCATGGATAGTATTACAAGGCTTGCTAGAGCGTATAACATTACTATGCCTACATCAGGCAAAACACTCTCCGGTGGTTTTGATCCAGTTGCATTGTATCCTCCAAAGAGATTCTTTGGTGCTGCTAGAAACTTTGAAGATGGTGGTAGTTTAACAATTATCGCTACTGCATTAGTAAATACGGGGAGTAAAATGGATGACTTGGTATACGAGGAATTCAAAGGTACAGGTAATATGGAACTCCATTTGGACAGAAATCTTGCAAACCGAAGAATCTTCCCAGCTATTGATGTCATAGAATCCGGTACTAGAAATGAAGAATTGCTTCTAAGTAAAGAAGTTTTGAATCAATCATGGAGAATTAGAAGAATGTTAGAACTTTTAGGTAACAATGAGAACCCAACAGAAGTGTTGGTAAGTGGCCTAAAGAAGACTAAAACGAACGATGATTTCTTAGCAACTCTGCACGAGGCATAGAGACTTGGTATAATGGTAGGCATCAATTCTAATAACTAAACGATTGGAAGATATTGGGTCGAATCAAAATAAAAATGTTGCAGGACTGAGCTTCAAGGATCTATCAAAAGAAGAGAAAGATTCTTTTAATGCTACCTCTGGAGAATTTCTTTTTGTTAATGAAGAGATAGGGGAAAAGAATTCCTTAATGGACGCTAGGGGAAAATTCATACAATTCATAAATACTAAAAAGCAGAGGAAAGATGTATTTGCATTTGTAATAGAGCTTTTAAGCTATGTCTATACTCGTTTTCGTGTTGCCCTAATACTCCTCTCAGTACTATTCGATATCTTTAGTGATTTCATAAATTTCTTTAAAGATAAGATTGTTAAAAGGATGTTCTGGGGCAGGGGAACTTTCCTCAAATCCGCACTACAAGTCACACTATCATTCATGGTATTCATATTAATAATCTCCTATGTATATAGAAGGCCCGTAGTCATAGAAGCAAGCGCAGATACATTAGCTAGTGTTGGAGTGCTTGAAACAGACACCATAGTTGCTACGGCATCATTAAATACACTCGTACCTAAGGATAGGGGTAGAACATCAACTATAGATTATATTGTAAAAAGGGGTGATACCATTAGTTCCATTGCAGCTGCAAACAACGTAAGTACACAAACTGTTCTATGGGCAAACGATATGTCAGCAAACGACTATCTAAAGCTAGGGCAAACATTGGCTATACCTCCTCAAGATGGTGTAATCGTCAAGGTTGTAAAAGGTGATACCGTTGAATCTTTAGCGAAGAAATATTCAGCGAATGCGGCTGACATCGTTGATGCTGCATGGTTAGAAGCGCCATATAAACTTACTACCGGTGTTGAGATATTTATACCTAATGGTGAAATGCCAACAGTAATTGCAAAGAGAACTACCACAAGCACACCTTCTTCATATCAACAGTCTTCAATTAAATACAGTGGTGGTGTAGCAGACCCTAATGTCGGAAGATTCTTAGGATGGCCAGTAGGTGGGCCAAGTGCAATTTCAAGAGGTTTCTTCTCTGGTCACTATGGTATCGACTTCTATCCAACAGGTGGTAGTAGGCCAAGTGTTGTATCTGCTTGTGCTGGTACTGTAATAAGTGCAGGGTGGGGCTATTGGGGTACAAACTATGGGGGCTACGGCTATTATACTCATGTCGATTGTGGTAATACATGGACAAACTGTATGTATCTGCTGGTCAACACGTTGGTAAAGGACAGGCACTAGGCCTCATAGGTGCAACTGGTGTTGCATACGGTGTCCATACACACTTCGAATTGAGAAGAGGAGCTGGACTTGGAGGTAGGATAAACCCTGCTCCATATATGCAATAACTGATATTCTTTAGTATAATAATTCCAGTGGGCTCATAGTTCAGTTTGGTAGAATATCTCATTCGCATTGAGAAGATCGCCGGTTCGATTCCGGCTGAGTCCAGAAGTTTGTTGTGGGCCTGTGGCTCAGCTGGTTAGAGCACATCGCTGGCAGTGATGGGGTCAGGGGTTCGAATCCCCTCAGGTCCACCAAAATATTTGTAAAACGGCTTGAAATTTTTACTGAATAGGAGCTATAATGTCTGTGTGAAGTGCAGACCACTCAGATTAGTTTGGACGGCTTCACATCTTGTGGTTCAACCTCTGTTACTTCTATTAGTTTTTGATTAGTCGAATCTTTAATCAAAGTTTTTCCTTTGTATATTTTGTGAATACAATCTGAGAAGCTTATGTTAATTTTCATCATTGAAAGTGGATCTCTTGCTTTCCTTCGATACGTTGTATAGGCTCCTATGTCTGCTAACTCTAGCCCGGTATGAATATAATCTTTGTTAGCTATACTTAAACTATTTATTCTCGACTTAACACATTCTGAGTATATATTTATCTTTCCTCCTTTAAGTCTTGGTTTTCTAGCATCATCAAAGTAACTGACAAAAAATTGATCACTAAATTGGCGAGATTCTATAACGATTTCGCCTGTAGTCTTCTTGCTTGCTAAAAAACAGGAGAAATCGATAAGCGCATTTCTTGAAACTAGCTCATAGGGGAGATCATAGTTTATTGTTGTCGACTTTTTTCCACCATATGGTTTATACCCAATTTTATTTCTTAGTTTATCCTTGTCGATATAATATATAGCAGATTGAAAGGGTACTATTTTGAGAGTATCCTCTATACGTGTCAGAAAAGAATTCCTTCTATCTTGAGGAACCATTAGTTTTCTGTACTTTTTATATGTTCTCTCAAACAAATCAGTGCAATGTATCCCTTTGCACTCATTTCTGAAATATTCCCTTTTTAGTAATTGAAAGTAACCTTGAATAATAGGTATATCGCTATTCTTGATAATTACACAAGAGAGAATAAACACTTTTCCTCTGTGATTCAGTGAGGCTACGCCAGATTCGTCGATGAATAGGGTGTATAAATTGTTATTGATCTTTTCCATATACCAAATTATACATCTTTGTTTTTCTACCAATACCATAGTCGCGCTTTGGATAATGAATCTGTCAGAAAGAGATTGTA
>LBSF01000017.1 GCA_000991805.1 candidate division WS6 bacterium GW2011_GWC2_36_7
AATTATCAATGAATTCCCAGATCTATATAAATCGATAATAAATCCCTAGTTCAGAGTAATTTCATATATATCTTCTATGATATATACATGCTTCCAAGAGAAAAATATTTAGAAAGGGGTATAGATAGCCTCAGTGATATGGAATTAATAGCCATTATTATTGGTTCTGGTATTAAGGGCCATGATTTTATGTCTGTTTCCAGATCTGTGGTATATCGAATAAGGAAATCCATAAAGAAGAATGGGTATGTAGATATTAAGGATATTGTTGATATTCTTGGTATTGGTTTAGCTACGGCTATGAAGATTCTTTCTGGTATTGAATTGGGTAGGAGGTTGTATGATCTTGGGAGTAGAGAAAAAACAACTGTTAGTAATTCTCAAGAGGCTTACTATTTGTTAAAGGGTATGGGTAGTAAGAAACAGGAATATATTGTTGGGTTATTTCTTAATTCTAGGTTTGAGTTGTTAGAACAACGTACATTGGCTATTGGTACTGTGGATGGGGCTGGGTTACTTCCTAGGGATGTTATTATTCCTGCATTAGAACTTAATGCTAGTTCTGTTATATTGGCACATAACCATCCTTCTGGGGATCCTTTACCTAGTGATGAGGATTTTGCTGTTACCCAGAGGGTAGGGAAAGCTTTAGATTTGGTAGGGATGAAATTACTCGATCATATGGTTATAGGGAGGGAGAGTTGGAAGAGTATATGCTGATATGCTATATTTGAATATAGTAATTTATACAGTGCCGTTATGACAGACCCAGATATTCGCATAACAGAAGATGAAGCTAATAATGGAATAACCTTCGGCGATGATGATGGGTCGGATATAAAAATAATATCCACTGTTGAAAATCCAGATATTACAGTTGTAATGGAACTTGGAGAACCGGTAGATCAATATAAAGGGAAGCTATATTTCTCCAGTGAAGCAGCACGACAGTTAGCAGAATTGGCTTTAGCCGTTGTTCCTGCAAATCAAATGCAAGGATCTACTCATGAATTTGGATTCTTTGTACTTGGAAAGCGAACATTAGACTCCTTTGTTGCAACAGAAATAGTTCCTGTTGACCAAAACGCTCCAACAGCTGTAATTGAAAAACAATTTACATCTGATGCATTTGCCCAAATAGCGGCGGATGCTGATAGAAAAGATTTAGAAGTGGTGGGGAGAGGACATGATCATCATAATGTTGCAGTACCAGCACCATCTGGAATAGACGAAGATGCCTTCTCTCATTCTGGCGGTATTTCGCGTGTTGAACTTATTATTTCTAGAACCACAAAACCAATTTCTGTATCTGCGTACTATGTAGATGAGAATTTACAATGGAATCAAATGGGTGGAATACAAATTGTCGATGATACAGTTCTTGCGGTTTCTGGCTTGTCGGATAGCAATCAAATTTTCTCAGAGGAAGGAATGTCTGTAGAGGATAATTTGAGAGTTATACGAAGAAATCTAGCATATTATGATAGTAGAACAGGAAGGTGTTCTTTATATGATGAATCAGGACGAAAAGTGTATCGACTATTTAATACAATGCCAAAACGTTCCAATACTCCTGAAAATATTCTAAAGATAGAGGTCTAACCTTGCATTCTCCTCATTCTCTTTGTATAATCCCTATGTTATTTAATCTCATATATCCCTGTAATTTTCCTGGATGATAAATATCACCCAACAGAGATATTAATAAAAGGAAACATATAAAAATGGAAAACAAAAAAGAAGTAGTCGTAGAAACACAGACTCTAAACAAAGTTTCAAATGTAAAAACCCCAGAGATACTAGATTTACTTAAAGCAGGCTGTCATTTTGGACACAAGAAAAGTGCTTGGAATCCAAGAATGAAACAGTACATATATGAAGAGAGAAATGGTATTCATATCATAGACTTAGTAAAAACACAGGAACTCATAACAGCAACAATAAAAGCATTAAGTGAACTAACCGAAAAAGGAAACATCCTTTTTGTAGGAACCAAAGGACAAGCAGCATCAATAGTTGAAAAAGTAGCTACCGAAAACGGTGCCTTCTATGTAAACAAAAGATGGCCAGGTGGACTATTTACAAACTTTGATACTATTAAAAAGAGTGTACAAGGATTGGTAAAGATGGAAGAAAGCCTCGCAAGAGGAGGAGAAGATCTTGTTAAGAAGGAAAGACTCTTCATGCAAAGAGAATCAGAGAAGATGGATAGAATATACAAAGGAATCAAGTTCATGGACAAATTACCAGCAGCAGTAGTTGTAGTAGACAGTAAGGTTGAGAAATTAGCAATCAAAGAAGCAAAGATTGCACATATTCCAATCATTGCACTCATAGACACAAACTGTAATCCAGATCTCGTAGATTACCCAATCCCAGCAAATGATGACTCTCTTAAGAGTATATCTTTACTCGTAGAGATATTGGGTCAGGTAGTAGGTGAATCTAAGAAATCACAAGGTATTGTTGCATTAAGAAACAGTCAGAAAGCTACATTAGAAACATTAGCTAAACAGTATGCAGAACAGAAAGAAAGAAGCGCAAGAATGGAAGAAGAAGACAGAGAAAGAATGAAGTCTTTAAGAGAAGGAAAGGTAGCTGAATCTAAAGGAACTGTTGTAAGAGTTGTTAAAAAAGATATTAGTGGAGAAATAGCAGCAGCTGAAGAAGCAAAAAAGATTGTTGATTCTAAAAGTGTAGAGGACCTAGGACTCTCCGTAAGGATAGTTAAGGCTCTTGCTGAGAATGGAATCAAGAATGTAAGTGATCTCTCAGGTAAAACAAAAGAAGATTTAGTTGAAATCAAAGGTGTAGGAGAGAAAGCTGCAGTAGATATTTTGAAATCACTTAAATAACTTTTAACAAATACTGCAATGGGAGTATCCATAGACGATATTAAGACATTAAGAGCTAAAACATCTGCTGGAATGGCACTCTGTAAAGAAGCATTAACTGCTTCTGAAGGAGATATGGCCAAAGCAACTGAATATATCAATGAAAGAAGTGACGTTATTGGGAGATTGAGAAATCTAACAGGTGCAAAGATTGGTCTTTGTAAGATTGCTTTTGACGAAACAGGTAAAGACTTTGAGAAAGCCGTAGCTCTCATTAGCGAGAGGGGCTGGAATGAGCCTACAGCTGACGAAACAATCGAAAAAGGAGAAGGTGTTGTTGAAACATATTTACATGGTACAGATCATAAGCTGGCTTCACTCGTTGAAGTAAAGTGTAAGACAGACTTTGTTTCTCAGAATGATGAATTTAGAGCATTTGCTCATGAGGTAGCCCTACAGGTTGCAGCAATGAAGCCTCTCTATGTTTCTAAAGATAGCGTAAGTGCTGAGGATATTGAAAGAATGAAAGTTATTTTTACCAAGGAAGCAGAGAGCGAAGGCAAACCTGCCAACATTATGGAAAAGATAATCGAAGGTAAATTCTCCAAATACTATGCAGAGAAATGTTTACTAGAACAGAAATGGTTTAAAGACGAATCTAAGACCATGAGTAATCTTTTAGATGAAGTAACTCAGAAAATGGGAGAACCTATACAGATTACTAGAATACTTTTCTGGGAATTTGGAACTAAATAACAAGCCTGGCTATAGCCTGGCCTTCGTTCACAACTTATTCATCTTTGTCTCACATATAACCATGGGTACCCGCTTTCTATGTGGTTTTTCGTTGACGGAAGCTCCAGTGGATTTCTTTTTATATATTCTATTGTAGATTCCAGATCCCGTTTTCCAATAATTCTCCGAATTTGAAATGGCCCTTGGAATAATCTCCCGACTTTACGATATTTTCGGTTGAAATAGAGTGCATAGCCAGTCATAAATGATTGCATAAACCGTGGAATCTCTTGCCAATCATTTCCACATTTCAAAACAAAGTGGTAATGGTTTGGCATATAACAGTAGGTGATTAACAGAACGTGTGACTTCTTGAGATAACGATACATAAGCCTTTTGAATGTTTCGTAGTCATCATCATTATGAAAAATCAAAGCCTTCCGATTTCCACGGTTATATAAATGATAGAAACTATTTTTTTTGTAAACCTCGGAGTTCCTTGTTTTGCTCATTTATAAAGCATAACAAAGGGATATGAACTTTCTCTGAATGAAGGCCAGGCTAAGGCCTGGTCTGGTAATGGGGAATGTTGTACAATATGGGGATAATATTAGGGATATTAAGAAAATGGACATAGATGTATTTAAAGCAGATATTCAAAAATGTATAGATCATATACATGAGGATTTAACACAGATCAGAACAGGAAGAGCAACCCCAGAATTGGTAGAAGAAGTCATGGTCAATGCATATGAGACAATGGCCCCAATTAAAAACTATGCTTCAATCTCCGCTGTAGATGCAAAAACACTCTCCATACAACCATGGGACAAGAGTATATTGGAAAACATATCTAAGGCTATTAACATTGCGAATATGGGACTTTTTCCAATGATTGAAGGAGACAGAGTTCTTGTTAAGATTCCTGACCTTACAGAAGAAAGAAGAAAGGAATATGTAAAGTTGATGAAAGACAGAGTAGAGGATGGAAGAATTGCAGTAAGACAAGTAAGGCAGAAATATATGAAAGAGATTGAAGAATTACAAGCTAATGGATTGTCAGAGGATGAGGCAGACAGAACAAGGGACGAGATTGAAAAGGTAGTTAAGGAAACAAATCAGAGTATTGAAAATATTAAGGAAGAGAAAGAAAAGGATCTTTTAACTATATAATTTTGTCTAGATTCATATGCTGTCCATTCTAGTAAACATACTCTTGTTCATAGCAGTTATTGGTATCCTAACATTTGTTCATGAATTAGGGCATTTCCTCTCTGCGAAACTAATTAAAGCTACGGTATTAGAATTTTCATTAGGTTTTGGGCCGAAATTACTCTCTAAGAAGTTTAAAGGAACGGAATACAATATTCGTTTGTTACCATTAGGTGGCTTTGTAAAAATATTGGGGGACGGAGATCCGGAGAAGAAAGAAATTAAGGAGAAATCAAAGGAGGATGATGGAAACCTGCATAACAAACCAAGACTAGCTCAGATATTTGTCATGCTTGCAGGAGTTACCATGAATGTTTTCTTCGCCATAGTGATGTATTTCATAATCTTGGGAAGCTCTGGTTGGAAGATGACATTGGATTGGTCGTTTGAAGATTTTAAACCAACAGGAGCCAAGATTGTTAAGGAAGTTGTTGAACCGGTTAAATATTCCGAGGTTATAGATGGTGGCGGTGCAGCTATTGCTCAACTTCCTGCGGAAGGGACTATCATGACAATTGCCGGAGAGAATATTATCTCTTCTAATCAAGTTGGAGAGGTCTTAAGAGTACACAAAGGAGAGAGTGTCGATATGAATATTTGTAATGAGGCATGTAATATATATTCAGTACAGGTATCAGACACAGGGACAATTGGTATTGCTCTTCCAACTAACTACTACGTCATAATCTCCTACGAGGATAGTAAGTTAACTGCAGGGTTCTCGCATTTCGTCAATACGGTTAGGTTAATTAGTATGAAATTTGGTCAACTATTCTCCGAAGCAAAAACCACAGGAGACTATTCTGAAATTTCGAACTCGGTTTCGGGTCCGGTTGGTATCTACTTCCTAATTGACTATTTTAAGGATTTAGGGTTTTTGACATTCCTAAGTCTGATGGGAGACCTTTCGCTATCGCTAGCAATTATGAATCTTTTACCTATACCTGCTTTAGATGGAGGTAGGGTGGGGATATTGCTAATAGAGAGTATATTGAGGAAAGATCTTAATGAAAAGGTAAAGACACTTATAATAAATGGGAGTTTCATTTTATTAATGATTCTTGTTATATTTATTATGGTAAAGGATGTCCTAAATATTCAAAATATTAAGGATATGTTTAGATAACTGCTGTATAAATGAGAATAAATCTGTCCAAGAAAAATAAGATAATAGTAATAATCCTTCTTGTATTAGTATTCGGTGGTACTGGGGGCTATCTTCTTTGGAGAGTTAATCAAGATAAAACGGTAGCGCCAACGGATAGTGAAGCTGGTTGTATTGCCGTGGGAACAGAATCATGTCGTGATTATGAGGGGAGCTGTGATGAAAGTCGTGGTCTTAAGGGATGTGGATCAGATATGGGACCTATTGCGGCAGGGCATTCTTGGTGTCAAACTTACCGAATGGAATGTACTTCCGAATGTGGCGATGGAACTTGCTCAAGTGATGAAAATGCAACATCATGTCCTAAAGATTGTGCAAAATGTGGAGATGATATTTGTAGTAGTACAGAATCACTCGAGCTATGCCCAGAAGATTGTTCTGTATGTGGTGATAATAAATGTACAGGAACGGAAACTGCTACTACATGCGAATCAGATTGTGCTTGTAAAGCATTAGTATGGAGTAGCAAACCAAGTGGCGAATACAAACCCGACGATGTAACAACTGCAACCTCTTCAATTGTAATTACGAATCCCAATAGCACAAGTGATGCCTTAACAGGTATAACAATGCAATTTAATGGAACTACTCTTGCACAATGTAGTAGCTCAGCAACAGGAAATTGTTTTAATGTTGGAACAGACACTACAGGAAAACAAAAAGTGACACTAAATTTGTTTGATGAAGCTCAAACAGTAACAGACGGTACATATGATCTATCCATTTCACTTCCTGGTCCTTCTACTTCATGTGTTGAAACCGCGACATTCACAGTGGCTGAAGATGCTGTCGTAGTAGTAGTCGATGAAGTCCCAGATACAGGTCTCTTTGATGGAGTGATGAGTAAGATATATCTTGGTTCTGGTTTTGTATTCTTGGGTCTAATGACTACACAGTTCTCAAAGCTCGGATATATGTTCAATATCATTGGTGAGAGAAATAGGGTAGTATTAGAGGAGAAGAAAAGGAAAAGGGAAGAGGATAAAAGAAATAGGTTTGAAAGAAGGTTTAAATAATGAGTGTAAAAATTCGTTTAACAAAGAAATCAAAAATCATTATATTGGCATCATTGGTGCTGATATTGGCTGGGGCTGGAGGATACCTTCTTTGGAGAGTGAATCAAGATGATACAGTAGCTCCAACAGATAGTGAGGCAGGACAATCAAATAACGGAACTTGTTGGTATTGTTGTAAGGAGAGTGAATTCAAATATGATTCAAAGGGAAATAAATATTGCCCTGGAGGTAGTCTCTGTAATGGTGGATCTGTAACCTGTGGAGATGGCGCATCAATTCCAATTAAATCTGGACAATCGGCATCCAGCGCGTGTCCAGCATGTCTCCATGCCGCACCTGCTAGTGAAGAGCCTGTCGGTGGAGTTGAGTGTAATGTGGGATCTCAATGCTCAAATAAATGTTACTGGCCTGAAGTTGCATACTGTAATGGAGATGGGACATGTAGCTGTAAAAGTGGAAGTAGTAATGGATGTAATGACAGTGCTCCGACATGTACTCCCACATGTAATGGTACGAATAGCACAGCCGAGTGTACGGCAAGATGTTCAGGATGTGACAACCTATACACTTACAAAAAGGATTGTACTGTAGCAACTAACGTCTGTGACTCTGGAGCATGGGTAACCAAACCAACAGAATCCTACGCATATTGTGCACCAATAACATATTCCGCAACTGCCACAGACTCCGATGGAATAGATCAAACATCAATATCAGTAAAATTAAATAACGTAAGTAGAACAGGAGTAACAAAAAGTAATGTATCAACTACAACTACCATATCCGAAACACTCAGCAGTGCTACAAATTGTCTAACCCCAGGCTCTTACACCCTCGCTATGGACTGGAAAGATACCAAAGGTGCAACTAGTACAAACTGTGCATTAAGTACAACCTTTACAGTCTCAAAAGAAGTCTTAAATCCAGATTGGGATATATCCAAGGGAGTAGTAGAGAAATGTATAGATGAAAATACTGCAGACCCATCTTCCCAATTAACATACACCGTTACAGTAAAGAATACTGGGGCAGGAGAAGGAACAATTACAAAGATAGTGGATTCGCTCGATGCTAAAGTACTCGAGGCATACATCAGTAACATATCAAACAGTGGAATATATGCAGATGGAGATATAACCTGGACACTATCTGATACAGATAAAGTATTTGTTGCTGATCAATCGAAAGTATTTACATATATCATAACTGTACCGAAAGATACCTTTGGAACATATGCAAATACAGTAACTGCATATCCTGCAGAAGGAGAGAATGTAATTGCAAATGCAAATGTAGTAGCAGATTGTGTAGTAGAAGCCCCAGATACAGGAATCTTTGATTCTACATGGGCTAAGATATTAGTTGGAGTGGTATTTATAGGGGTTGGTGTAAACTACTTACAGATATCCAAATTTACTAAAAAGCTGTACATTTCTGTAAATGAATTCTCAGATGACAGAAGAAAAAAGAATTTTGAAAAAAAGGTGGTAAAAAGATAAAAAGGTATGATATAATCACCGAGCATAGATATATATTAAATAAAAGGAGTTCAAATGTCAGTTATAGTACATTCCAGTGAAAATATAGATAGTGCTCTTAAAAGACTTCACAGAGAAGTATTAAGAGAAAAGATTTTAGAAACTTACAGAGCTAAGGCTTTTAGAATCATCCCTGGTACTCTCATGATCGAGAAGAGAAGGGAATGGGCCAAAATGAAGAGAAGAAGAAGAGCTGCAGCTAGAAGAGCAAAATAAGCAGTTAAATTAACTCTTACAACATAATGTCCATATCAGAAAATATCCGTAAAGATATGTTTACAGCTTCCAAAGAAGGAAGAACCGATGAATCAGACATCCTTAAAATGGCTTTAGCTGCTATCAAGAATGCTGAAATTGACTCCGAAAAAGAATTGACAGATGAAGATGTTGAAAAGATTCTAAGAAAGGAAGCAAGGAAAGTAACTGATGCCATAGATCAATATACAAAGATGGGTAGAGAAGATCTTTTGGCAAAAGAAAAAA
>LBSF01000018.1 GCA_000991805.1 candidate division WS6 bacterium GW2011_GWC2_36_7
TAAGACTGTCATATGTTATTAACCCTACATTACTATCCGATTCCTTCATTTTAGCTACCAAAGCATCTACACTCTCTATCTTCTGCGCATTGATACCATATTGATCCTTAAGGAAATTGATATATGTATCGCTTAATACATATACATTCATACTCTTAATGTCTTCTTCATCTGTAGCGGTTTTCAATGAATACAAGTGTCCTACAGGTATTAAGGTCTCGCTTAAGACTTCTACATTACTTTCTGTTTTCTCTGATTGTATTGTTATATCAGCCTTACTATCTACAAACTTAAACCTTTCTGTTTTCTCAAACACCATATCTTTTACATTTTCCATAGCTAACGTTTTATATTCCTCTGGAACACTTCCTTCAAACGCCACCGTAAAGGAATCATATCTTATCTTGGGATTATGGAATGTTATGAGAGTATTAACTGTATTGAAGTTTTGAATGTATACAAAGACTAATGAACCAGCCAAACCTATTATGGCGGCATAAAGGGATAATCTTCCCTTATGAGGTTTCTTGTACTTGATATCATTAATAACTATGGATTTCATAGTAAATAATATACCACCAGTTGTGATATTGCCATTTTGATTACTATGGGTCTTCTGTGGTATAATATAGCTTACCTAGAAATAGGTATTAACTTGAATTTAAACTGCTATGAAAAAGTTATTAGTAAAAGGTAGAAAGACATTAAGCGTAATAGCTGTTGTTTTAGGTACTGGCCTAGTAGCTAGTATTATAAGTGATAAAATGCCTGTAAACTTAGTCTTAGCTGACCAAGGTCAGGTATCAGCTGTAAGTACAGAATATATCTCTGTTGATAGCGCAGAAATCACTACAAATGAAGTTGCTGATATTAGAGTAGCGAAAATCAAAGCATATTTAGATAAAAGAGCTGCCCCTCTTGCTGATTATGCAAATGAATTTGTTGCTGCTGCAGATACATACCAGATTGACTACAACCTTGTTGCAGCTATATCTGTAATTGAATCTGAAGGTGGTAAACATACATTTAGACCTTACAACGCATGGGGTTGGGGCAAAAGTGGATTTTCAAGCTGGGAAGATGGTATTTGGGCAGTATCGAAAGGTCTCTCAAAATACTATGCAAAGGGTATGACCACTCCTAGAAGTATATCCTACTCTTACTGTCCTCCTTCTGCAGATAGCTGGGCTGCAAAGGTTCAGTCTGTAATGAATAAAATTGAAGCACTGTAGAAATTTATTAAAGCCCTGGTATTAACCAGGGCTTTTTTGTTAAACTCCACTATGCAAACTATGTTTTCTAAAATACAAGGATATGAAATTGGATATACCAATAAGGAAGAATTCAATATTCTAAAAGATGAAATTTTCAACAAAGAAATCTACAATGTTAATGTTACGATTAACCCCGGGGTTATACTGGATCTCGGTTCCCATATTGGGCTTTCCATTTTGTACTTCAAGATTAAATATCCTAATGCCAAGATAACTGGATTTGAACCTAATTCAAATATATTTCCAATACTTCAAGAGAATGTGGAATGTAATGGATTGGGAAATATCGAATTACACAATATTGCTCTAGGAAGCAAAGATGAGGTTAGAACTTTCTACATTGATAACTCAGGGAATAACAGTTTCTCAACCGGAAGTTTCAGTAAGGATGCATGGAATGGAACACAAATATCCACCCCAATAAGTGTAAGATGTGAGCAATTGAGTAAATATATAACCGAAGAAATTGATATCTTAAAGATGGATATTGAGGGAGCAGAAACAGAAGTTTTAAAAGAATTAGTGAAGAGTCAGAAATTGAGTTTTATTGGTAATATACTAATCGAGTATCACCCTATGAATAATGGTAACGCGAGAAATCTCCTAAAGCTTCTGAATGAAAATGGTTTTGAGACAAAAATGAAAGCAGATGATTACGGTACTTCTCTAATCAACATACTGGCCAAAAATATTTCTAAAAAATCTTCCTAACGGGCTTTTGGTAAATATTCTTGAAAGTGCCTTTCCAACCTTGTGAGCATCGTGTCGTACAAAACTTCTTTTCAACGTATCTCCTTTTTCCCTTTTTATATCATCATTGGCAACTAGATCCTTCCTTATTATTGTATGACTATCTGTATCTTCCATGTCCTCTTTAATTAGATTCTCTCCATCTGCTATATATCTTTGAAATGCTTCTTTAGGGATTCTCCCATTGTTAAGAAGGATATAATCTAGAGGTCTTCCAATATATCCCTCAATTATATTTACAATATCTTTCACGCTTTTATGCCTTGTTTGCCCTATCTTGGTCATTAAATTGGATATATATACTATTTTTCCTTTTGATTGTTTTGTAGCCTTTCCTATCCCTTCAACAAGAAGGTTGGGTAAGAGTGTAGTGTAGAGATCTCCAGGCCCAAGTATGATGTAGTCAGCTTCTTTAATAGCTTGAATGGCTTGAGGATATGCTTTTGCTTTTTTATCTAGATAGAATTTTGTGATATTAATGTCCTTCTCTGGTTCGTCAATGTAATGTTCGCCAACCATTGTAGATCCATCATCGTATTCGGCCACAAGTCTTACATCATCTAATGTAACAGGAATTACACATCCTCTTACTCCAAACATCTGAGAAAGTGTATCTATTGCTTCAATCTCAGAGCCCAGGATATCTGCCATTGCAATCATTAATAGATTGCCAAGGGTGTGTCCTTTTATATTCTCACCATCTGAGAATCTGTAGGTCAAAAGTTTTCTAAAATAGTTACTATCATTGTCATCTGATAATGCTAGGATTGATTTCCTTACATCACTTAACGGAAGTAACCCAAACTCATCTCTGACAGCAGCATTGCTACCGCCATCATCCATCATACCAACTATAACGCTAAGATGAAGTTCTCTGTATTTCTTCAGGCCTTCTAGTACAACTGTGGAGCCTGTTCCTCCACCTATAACTACTATATTCATATTAAGGAAAGTATAGCACTTTCGTGGTATAATGAAACGTTAATATAACAGAATTCCGCTATTATGCAACTTAAAATAGGATCTAAAGTTTTCTATCCATCACACGGTGCAGGTAAGGTTAAGGGTCAAAAAGATATTGAATTTAATGGCGAAATTAAGAAATATTTTGAATTTGAATTGATTACCAACCCTATCAGTATATCTACTCCTGTCGATAATATTGATTCTTTGGGTATTAGAGAAGTAATGTCTACAAAACAGATTCTTGAGGAAATCAAAATCCTAAAGAAATCTCCTTCCAAGAATCCTAAGGTTACAGATTTCAACATTATGTTGAATATGTTTAAGGAGTTAGAGGGTAAGTCAGATATTAAATCTACTATGGAGATTATCCAGTATTGTAATTTCATTAGAAAGCAAAGAGAAAAGGAAGGTCGATTAATTCCTACCAGTATTGAGAAACAACTAGAAGAAGCAGTTAAAAATATTGTTGGTGAATTAGCAATAGCTTCTGACAAGACAATGGATCAAGCAAATGAGCAATTTGCCAAAGTTACTGGATTAAAAGTATCCCTTTCGGAATACTAATTCAATTTAGAATCCTATTTTATTATCTCTACAAAGACTTCAACTTCTGCTAGTTTGAGCTTTATGCCATTCTCCAAAGTTGCTACTTTCTCAAATGATTTAGCTAAAACTACTTTTTCAAGTTCTTCGAGATGAGAAGATATGAGTTCTTCAATTTCTTTACTCTCAGTCTGATATTTAACGGTAATATCCTGACCTACTTGGCATCCACTCTCTTTTCTAGCTACTTGTAATCCTCTGGTTAGTTCATTTAGGAAGCCTTCTGCTTTAAGTTCATCTGAGATATTTGTATCTAATGTAACAAATACAGTTCCATCGCTTTGGGATTTAAATCCATCGACTTCTTTTGCTTCTTTGGAATATATAGCTTCTTTTACATTTAATTCTCCCTTAACAATTTCTTGTAACTCAGAATCTTCAACTGGTATGAATGCCTGAGCTAATGGTTGCCTTACCTTTATTCTATTCTCATCTCTAATATTCAATCCTAAAGAACATATCTTTCTAATGTTATCCATATCTGTTAGAAGCTCTTCATCAAGCTTACTTTCATCAACGACAGAGAAGTCCTCAAGATGGACAGATTCCTTTTTACTAGACACTAATGTCTGATATGCTGACTCTGCTAGGAATGGTGCAAATGGTGCTAGTAACTTTGAGATTTCTACCAATACATATCGTAATGTATCCAAAGCATTTACATCTCCATTTACAAATCTTTCTCTTGATCTTCTGATATACCATTTGGAAAGATCATCTATTAAATCAAAGATACTCTTTGTAGCTGGTTGCAAATCATATGCATCCATATTTGTTGTAACTTCACCCATTGTCTTGTGAAGTTTCGCAACAATCCATTTATCCATAATGTTGCCTAAATCAAGTTCACTTACATTTTTAAGTTTTGATTCATCCTGATAGCTTAAGAGGTATTTAACAGAATTCCAATATGGAAGCATTACTGATGTCATTATCTCCTTCAAGAATTTTTCATTAAAGATTACTTCTTCTCCATGAACAATTGGAGAACTAAGGAAGTAGAGTCTCATCGAATCAGCTCCTAATTGGTCTATGACGATATTTATATCTGTGTAATTACGCTTACTCTTGGACATCTTAGATCCATCTGAAGCTAAGGCTAATCCATTTACTACTACATTTTTGAAAGCTTTCTGATCGAAAAGTGCAGTCCCCAATACATGTAATGTATAGAACCAACCACGGGTTTGATCTACACCTTCTGCAATGAATTCTGCTGGATATTTCTGATCAAACTTTTCTTTATTTTCAAATGGATAGTGGAATCTAGCAAATGGCATTGATCCTGAGTCATACCATACATCAATTACATCGGTTACTCTGTGCATTTCACCATCGCACTTTGAGCATGCATATTTCACTTCATCCACGAATGGTTTATGTGGATCAGTTAATTCTACTCCCGATCTGTCTTTAATCTCAGCAAATGATCCTAGTACTTCTGTAGCTCCACATTTATCACATATCCAAGCAGGAAGTGGAGTTCCCCAATATCTGTTTCTACTTAAAGCCCAATCTCGAGCGTCAGCCAACCAATTCCCAAATCTTCCATCCTTAATATGTTCTGGTATCCAGTTGATCTCGTTGTTCTCTTCTGTCATTCTTTTTCTAATCTCTGAAACTCTTACATACCAACTCTTAATTGGTTTGTATATCAATGGTGTTTCAGTTCTCCAACACATTGGCATTTGGTGTTCGTGATCTTCATGAGCAAAGAGTAATCCCCTTTCTTCTAAATTCTGCATGACATATTTGTTTGCTTTTTTGTAGAACATTCCTGCAAATTGGGTTATTTCGTCCTTCATATTCCCTTGATCATCTAGATAATCAAACATCTCTATGCCCATACCTGTCATCAATGCGAAGTCTTCTTCTCCATATGGTGCTTGGTGTACCAATCCTGTTCCATCTTCGAGAGTTACATGTTCAGCATGTACTACTCTAAAACAACCTTCACTACTCTTTTGTGCATAGTATGGATACAATGGTTCGTATTCTTTTCCTACTAAATCCTTACCCCATATTTCATTCAATATTTGGTAATCTTCACCAAATACCTTCTCTAACAAACCTTTACCAACTATATATTTTCTTCCCTTGTGCTCTACTTCTACATATTCAAAATCATTCCCTACTGCAACCAAAAGGTTTCCAGGTAATGTCCATGGAGTTGTAGTCCATATGAGGAGATATGTATTAGAGTCTTTTAATTTCAAACTTACGGTTACTGCTGGATCTACTATGGCTTTGTATCCCCCAAGGGCTACCTCTGAATTAGAAAGTGTTGTCCCTGCTCTGGTGGAGTAAGGTACTACTTTGTAACCTTGGTAAAGAAGGCCTTTTTTGTAAAGCTCACTTAATGACCACCATACACTTTCTATATATGCAGGATCCATGGTTGCATATTCTTCATCTTTGTTTACCCATCTTCCCATTCTTTCGGTTAATGCAAATATCTCACCTTGATATTTTTGTACTGATTCTCTACACATTTGATTAAATTTCTCGATTCCGAATTTCTCAATATCTTCTTTTTGTTCAAAACCTAATGTTTTCTCTACTTCATATTCAACTGGTATTCCCTGGCAATCCCATCCTAGACTTCTATCCACATGATATCCTTTCATGGTTTTGTATCTTGGAACTACATCTTTAATTACCATGGTTAGTGCATGACCATAGTGTGGTTTGTTGTTTGAGGTTATCGGTCCATCGTAGAAGGTGAATGGGTTGTTTTTGTCTCTTTGATCTATAGATTTTTGGAAAATATTATTTTCTTTCCAAAATGCCAATATGTCTCCCTCGTTTTTAGGGAAATTAGGCATCATTTCATTTTTCTTTATCTTTATATCTTCCATATTTGTATTCGTTAATTTAAACAAAAAGCCCCTCTCTAAAAACTGGTATATACCTATTAATATATACTAATCTTTAGAAAGGGGCGAACATTGTGTACGCGGTACCACCCTATTTATTTCTCATTTGTGTATATTTCGTTTACATACGGTAGATTCTACTCATATTCCTTTTAAAAGAAATACTTTCTTTCTACTACTCCCCAATGATTGTTGGATCTAAGTATTGATGATGATTATATCAGATATTGGGAAAAGATGAAAAACGTCGGGGCTAGTGGAGGATATTATGTCGCAGTAAAAAAATATGGATAAAAATCAGAAAGTGATGGGGAGATAAAAGGAATCGGGATCCTATTTGTTTGATACTCTCTCCATCACCTTCGCTTACTGTATTTCTGATTCCAAAAAATTTATTGTTTATGGCACCTCTGTAGCTGTATACAGAAAAACAACCCTTCCTTTCTTTATAAATTTTTGGATCTACAAACACAAAGCTTTTCAAAGCAGGTAATTATATAATATTATGGGACAGATAGGAAGAGAAAAAGGATAGAGTCCACATTGAAAGTGCTTTGGACTCTATCCAATGTCTAGCTACCAGAATAGGCATTTTTTTATATTCCTCTTCTGGGCAAAACTCCAATGGCAAAGTGTAGGATACGGCAGGATTGAAATAAAAGAATTTACAATTTCTTTACCAATATAGCCTCCTTTCTATTCTTTCCATTGAAGAGTAGCACAAAAATAGTTGGCTAGACTTCAATATAATATATGAGGATTAGGAAAGGATTGTCAATGAATATTTTAATACGAAAGGGGTGTTAGATGGGGAGTGTTATGTAAGTAGAGTGAAATGGTATTAGATTTTTCATCTATATTCTCACAGGATTCCCCATCTTTGTTACTTGTATTCTCTACGTTTTTTTTCTTTTGCGATTTTTAGCGAAATCAAGATCCCAGAAACAATTAGAAACTGCAACATATTGTTTCGCAATTATTTTGTCATCCATTTACAAAAGAATTTCACCTCCATTTCTCCGTAGAGAATCAATTACGACGTTATTATACAATATAACTATGGGATGATAAAGATGTGAGGAAGATACAAGAAAAACCTAGGAGAACCCACTTAATAAAAATTTTGTGGGTTCCCCTACTTTGGTTCCAGACAAAAATCTGAATATTCCAATTTGACATTTTACTCCCTGGTATTAATCAGGAGAGATCTTTGTGGATTGTCAAACCACATCCATCCGCTGGGGTTATTGAGTTTGTGCCTTCGTTGGTAAAAGGAGAATCTGCGAAGTCTGCACACCAGCCAATAAAACCGTCAACTTCAAAGAGCCAACAACACCATGACCACGACACAAAACTTTCACGCCGTTTAACATTTTGCACCTCCTGTGCAATAAAAACTTTCCAGAATTAGGATCAACTCTGGATCAACGGAACTAACGTATATATTATTACTCCCCCTTTAATATTCTGTCAATACTTTCCCATAGTATCTCCATTAAGGTATAATGTAATATGATAACCAAATGGAACCTAAAACTACTCTACAATTCTGAAACCGATCCTCAAATCCAAAAGGATATAGATCTCTCCACCAAGAACGTACATACCTTTATTAAAAAATGGAAAACCAACATAGAATATACAAAAGACCCAGCGATATTAAGAAAAGCATTAGATGAATATGAAAAGTTACAAACTACTACAGGAATATGTGACAAACCAATATATTACTTCCTCTTAAGAAATGAATTAGACCAGACAGATTCAGGTATAAAGGCAAGACTAAATCAAATAGAAGAAATAGATACCAAACTAATAAATGAAATTCAATTCTTTGGTTTAAATATATCCAAAATCTCAAAATCAAAACAAAAATTATTTTTAGAATATGATGGATTAAAACCATACAAACACTATTTAGAGCAAGCATTCCTTTCTTCTAAATATTTACTAACTGACAAAGAAGAAAAGATTTTTAACCTTACCTCAAAAACTTCTCATTCTAACTGGGTCAATATGGTTTCAGAACTACTTAGCAAGCAAAAAATGATGATACTTGATGAGAATATTAAGAAACAGGAGATTTCTTACAGTGAAGTAAACAAATATTTAGATTCACAAAACAAAAAAGTCCGTGATTATGCAGCAAAAGAATACAACAAGATAAATAGCAAGTATGCAGAGATAGCAGAGTTTGAAATAAACTCGATATTGGAAGATGAGAAAATGTCTGATGAGTATAGGAAGATACCAAGACCTGATTTCTCGAGGCATATTGCAGATGATATTGAATCAAAAGTTGTAGATACATTGGTACAAACAGTTACTGAGAATTTTGATATATCTAGGGCATATTTTAAAAGAAAAGCAAAGCTACTAGGATTAAAAAAACTAGCTTACCATGAAAGAAATGTCCCACTCGTTGGTGCTTCTATGAAATATGAATA
>LBSF01000019.1 GCA_000991805.1 candidate division WS6 bacterium GW2011_GWC2_36_7
GACCACTCAATTGAGAATCTGTAACTATTCAAGCCCATCTCCTTCATAGCCTTAATATCATCTTTCCACCTATGTAAGCTGTCAGATGCCATACCTGAAATTCTCCTTAACGGGTCTTTGGCTTCTGTTAAAAGATGTTCTGGAAATGCATACCAATTAGGAATATTCTTAGCTCTCTCCTCTGCTGTTTCCTTCTCCCACTTAGACCAGTTGTTCGTATTCCCCCCTTCTATTTGATGTGATGAAGTTGCTGCTCCCCACAAGAAATCTTTTGGAAATATACTACCCATCGCTCCTCCTTGCTTCCCACAACCCTATGGCTGTAGCTACTGAGAGATTAAACGAATCTATCTTGTCCGAATTAGGTATATATATACTCTGTCCCAATTCTCCAAATTCCTTAGGCAAACCCCTACTTTCATTCCCTTGGATCATACTAAATGGCTCTTCAAACTTAACCTCTCGTACATCTTTAGCTCCATCAAGCATAAAGGGATAGATATTTCTTTTCCCATACTTAGCTATGTATTCATGGATATTCTCAAAATATTCAAAATTGATCTGGAAGAAAGCCCCCATGGTAGAGGATATAACCATTGGGTCAAAGATATCTGTAGCAGGACGTATTATGGCTAAATTAACAACATCAAATCCGACCATTGTACGAATTATGGTCCCCAGATTACCCATATTTCTAGGCTCAACTAAGACAAGATGATTAGCATCAGGTTCTAATTCTGATTGATATTTCTCAAATACTCCAACGAAATATGTATTCTCCTTAGTAGCGATTTTGTCTATCGCCCTATCCGCAATCTCTATCGGGATATTCAAATCCTCACACAAATCGAAAGCTTCATTCACACCCTCGCTATCATCTCTTTTTGATTTTGCCAACACCTTAATCAAATGATCTTTCTGGTAGTTGAGCAAATCCATAGTAGGATATGGACCAAATGCATATGAGTACTCGAACTTCTTTTGATATTTTTTTAATCTTGGATCTAACATCATTATTTCTTTCCCATGACATCCTTTAATATCTTGTCTACGCTCCCCTTGGACCTCGCTAAGCTCCATTTCTCCTCTCGAAGCATCAAGTATGCTTCTTCGATTTTTGCCTTCGTCTCATCGAGCTGCTTATTTTTCTTCGCCAATTCCTTCTGGGTACTAACTTCCTTCTGGAACATAGCATAGATACTGTTTAAAAAGCCTATTAACAAGCCAATATATGCGAAGAACCTTGCCCATACAGACAAATTCATCATATTCGAATATTCAAGATTGAAGAATGGGAGGTAGAAAACCTGTGAAAGAATTAGGAAGGATATGAGGAAGATTATCCAGTAGTTAAAGTCATCTGTAACCCATCCCCTGTTAAGCAAATATCCCAGGAGTGAGAGAATTAAGAACATCAGGGAGACTAATCCCACAATTATTACAGCCAAACTATCTACCACGACACCGGCTATCATTAAAAATATGAACACCCCAATGAATAGGACAAAACTTCCGGCAACCAAGCCCATGAGCAAAGTCTCATTCTTCTTTCTCCCCTTACTACTCTTTCCTTCTTTTCTGCTTACTAACCAACTGATGAACATTACAACAGAGAGGAATGTTTTAGACAAAACAGAGGTTACTGGGTACACCTGTGTAGAAATCCCTGTAAATAAATTTCCGATTCCTCCTAAATCTAAAACTACCTGAAAAATATCTAACAGCCCTACTCCTAGAAATCCAATCCCTATGAACAAGAAGTTTAATGAGCTCTGTTTTGTGTAGTACCTTAGTAAAGCAATTACACCTATGAATAGTGCGAAGATTCCAGATATGAGGGTTATGAATGGTTGAAAATCTTTAAACCAAACAATATCTCCTGCCCAATATGCTAATCCCAAAAACGCAAGTAACGAAACACATAGGGACAGAAACTGTATATCTACATGCTCTCTAGGTAATTTGTCTTCCATAGCTCAATGAATACTTAAATTAATACATAAACTGCTTAATAGAGATTGTGACCTCTCTTTCAGCTAATGGTGCACATACGACTATACTTCCTTCTCCGTCATTAGAAATGTAATACCCTGTTCCATTCCCTTCTGTTCTGAATGTATCGACGGGGAGACTTTTTATATCTCCTTCCGCAAGAGTTGTTGAGAGATCAACATAGTTCTTACAATCTAGAGAGCCTGTCCTACATATTTCATTTCCAATGCTTGCACATTCTCTATTGAGTGGAATCATGCTTGGAATGTTACCTGTAGCATCAACGTATTTAGACATTGACTGCATAATACTAAGCACATCGGCATTCCTTGTAGAGTTTCTCGCGTCTGATTGTCCCTTTCCAGGATTTAATATCATGTAAGCAAATGCTGCTACAACGAGGAATATTGAAAACCCTACTAAGACATCGAGGATGAATTGCCTTTTAGCAATTATTTCATCATCCTTGGCAGTTTTTGATTCTTTCATAGATACATAATACAAAACAAAAAAAGTTTTTGCTACATATATAGGGCGATATTAAAAAATACCCATATCCAATATTCCTATAATATGATAGCGCGTGTTATATAGTGATTGGCCTGTCTGAAAAGATTGTTTTAGCAACATAACCGGACATTAGCGACGGGTTATCCACAACTGATATATAACGTGAGTAACTAAGAAGTGCCTACACGAAGAACGCAAAGACGAACTACCACAACTTACAAGGCCTTGCAGCTCTATATCGTTTGAATCTAATATGGAAATACGGAGAGAGAGGGATTCGAACCCCCGGTATGGTTGCCCATACAATGCTTTTCGAAAGCATCCCTTTCAGCCACTCAGGCATCTCTCCTTAAATGATCTAAACCTTATCTAAAGGGATATATTCACCAAAGTTTAACCTCTCTAACCACCCCTGCTTCCTAATATCCTTGTAAAGAAGTTTATCTTGTAACAAAACAAATATTGCATCCTTATCCTTCTCACTTAGTAAAAATAACAAAGCTCCTGGAAGATTCAATTTAGTATCTACAATCAAAAATAATTGATCTTGTTTCTTTGTAAAGTAGAAATTCTTCATAATGTACCACTCATATAACTTGTTTCCAGTGTCTATGCCTCTTGCAGTGACCCTGTGAGTAACCTTTTGAGGTTTAGTCGTACCTAACACATATATTAGGAAAAGCATAGCTATGATTGCTACCATGAGGAAGTAGTGCCCAAGAATAGCTAAAAGGAGTATTAAGACCAAACTAAGCGCAACAATGATCATGAAATACTTAGTATTGTATGATATCTCATATCTATCTGGTGCTTCCCATTCGAAAAGCTTGATGTTTTGAACTACTTTTTTTTCTTCTTCAACCAAAGAATCCTTTTCTAATTGAACTTCTCCTTTTACAACTTTTCTTCTCCTATCATTCTTCTCATTCTCAATGGCTTGTTTTTTTGCTTTTTCTAAAGCCGCTTCCTTTTTCTCTAAGGCCATCTCCCCGGATATTATTTTTGCAAGGTCGTTTAGTTCTTTGTTCATATGGATATCATATAACAAAGAGGCTTAAGATAACAACTATTAGAATGGCAAATCCCCATATGAAGTTAAGAATGTGAAAGAAGTGTAAAAGATATGCCACTAAGATTCCAATGCTGATAAATAGCCCGTATCTCACAGCTATTTTTATATTTACTTGCATATCTACATGTTTGAAGAATATCAACCTAATAGCAAATGTTATTAAAATACTGAGACAAAGAACTGTTATGAATAGAAGGAAGAAGAGCACTACAATATTTGTAACTATATAGTTACCATTAATATCTAAAGGTAGAAAGGAGGTGTTCTGTATTAAATAGTACAGAAATCCGACAGTTCCAATTAGCACGCCTATTGTTGTAGTTAGAAATTTAATCATTTATATTTCTCCAGGCTTTTTAGATTAGAAAATATATTTATATCATAGGACAAATAATTTCTAATTGCTTGTATATGAATATATTAATTATAGAGAATTCCCCCACTCTTTCTCAATTGCTTCAAAAAGCATTGGAATCATATCGGTATAATACGACTTTAGATGATGAAAATTTTCAAAGTAAGTCTCTAATTTCTAAAAAGATCTTTGATTTTGTCATTCTTAATACGAATATGGGCAAAGAGCTTACTGTGGAGATCTTGGATTATATTAAGAAAACAGATAAAGATACCAAGGTTTTGGGTGTTTGTAATAAAGGAAGTTGGGTTGAAAAGGTTGATTTCCTTAATCATGGTGGTGACGATGTGCTTACATATCCATTTCCTGTCCAAGAATTGCTTGCTAGAATACAATCTTTGATTCGTAGGCCCAAAAGTTATGTGGATGAGAATCTCTATCTTGGTGATTATGTCTTAGATACTAAAAATAGAGTTGTAACGAAGGATGAAAAGGATATTAATCTTAGGAAAAAGGAATATTCTCTGTTCGAGTATCTCGCAAGAAATAAGAACCGGGCTATTTCCAGGTGTGAATTACTCGATCATGTATGGGATTATCGTGAATATGTTGGTTCAAATACAATAGATGTTCATATTAAAAGATTGCGTGACAAACTAGAAGACAAGAATCTTATCAATACAATTCACGGCGTTGGTTACAAGATTAAGGCTAAGAAACCTAAAGCATCATAGGCATAACAAGATGCACAAAGTTCTCATCACCTTTAATTTTAAAGACTCCTGGTCTGACAGGTTCAGAGCATTCAAATACAATGTCTTCAGAATCTATATGATTTAATACATCCGAAAGAAGTTTTGCACTAAATGCAATCTTAATATCATCACCTTCTACCTTACATGCAATATTACTTTGATTTTTGCCTAAGTCTGATTGTGTAGCAGAAAGTGATATTTTCCCCTCTTTGTATATATCCAATATCATTTTATTTCCTAAAACAGATCTCGCAATGATGTTTATAACCTTTAAAGAATTTAAAAAATCATTTTTTGATATTTCACTCTTGGTTTTATATCCGGTAGGTATGATTTGCTTGTATTCCGGGAATTCACCATCTATTAATCTAGATACTAAATCTACTTCTCCAAATCTAAACAATATCTGATTTTTGTCACTTAAGAGATAAAATTCTATAAAATCATCTTCACTATCCAATTCTGATGCAATATGTGCTAATTCTTCTAAAGCTCTAACTGGAACTAATATACTCTTCTCTTCCTCAGCCTTTGTAATTTTAACAACTTGTTTAGAGAGTCTAAGACCATCGGTACATACAAAAGATAAAGTATCTCCATTTATTTCTACTTTTACCCCTGTCAAAACAGGTTTAATATCATCTCTTGCAGCAGCAAATGCAACTCTATTTATTGCAGTAACTAGGTCTGCCTTATTGAGCTTAACAAGAGGCTTCTGTCCATCTTCAATCATAGGGATTACAGGGAAATCATCTGCCGGCATTGTATTAAAACTTGCAGAGTTATTCTCTGTAGATATATTGAAACTTTGCTTTTCTAATTCAACATCAACCTTTTCTTCTGGAATAGAGTTTATGAATTCTGATAGCTGTTTAGCTGGTGCCGTAATCTTACCCTCAGCATTCACATCTGCCCCTATCCATGTACTTATACTTAATTCGAGATCTGTTGCTTTTAGTATGACCTTTCCTTTTACAGTTTCAAAAAGAACGTTGTTCAAGATTGGTAATCCTGGTCTGTTGTTTACTACTCTACTTATTATGTTTAAATACTTTGAGAATGTATCTTGATTGCATGAAAACTGCATATTACTTAAATGTAAATTTTATATAGTTAGGCAGTTGACTGGTATATTGTATCATTTTTTAGAGTTTATAAGAATTGTGGTGTCCTCTGTTCTATATTATTTTTTATATATATTTAGTAATAGATGTAGTAGTGAGTATGGATATGTTGATAAGTATCTGGAAGGAGCTAAAAAACGAAGGTGTAATCTATTTTCTTTGGATATTCCCTTTGTGGATACTACCCTCCCCTAGAAATGTTAATTCTTCGTAAGAATCTTTTATTAAAGAGTGTTTCTAGTGTGGGTAAATTTCTGAATAACTTGCGGGTAAACAAGGGGCTATGTGGTTAAACTAAAAACAGGAAGTTGTTTGCTAGAAAGAGCTTAACGGTATTCCAACGTTTCTGTTATGTGGAAAAGACAGGTGGTTGTCCGAAGATGTCCCTGTGTTGTACACATGGTTATCCACGTCTATTCTCGTATTAGTTTGTAACAATTTTGCATCTTTTCATTAAAGCGAGAATCCTTCTCCCGCAACGCTTTTATCTTCTCGCAAGCGTGTAATACAGTAGTGTGATCTTTTCGGTTTACCTCTTTTGCTACTCTTTCTAATGGCATACCTAGTTCATTTCTTAAGATATACATCACGATCTGTCGACATTGTGCAATATATGCTGTTCTTCTGTCTCCTTTGATGTCTGCCAGTTTAACATCGAAAGATTCTGAGACACATTTCATTACTTTCGCAGGAGAGATTTTCTTTCTTTTGCTCTCCAAATCAATTTGTAAAAGTCTTCCAATATCTTCATATGTAGGATTCATTCCGAGCTTAAACAAGGAAAGTACTTTAGTTAGGGCGCCTTCTAACTCTCTGATGTTGTTTTCTACATTCTTTGCAATTAGATCTAAATATTCTTTAGGAACATTTACATTAGAACCTTTGTCAATAATCATTTGTTGAAGAATAGCGAGTCGAGTTTCGTAATCGGGAGCTTGAATATCAGCAACCATGCCACCTTCAAATCTAGATCTTAATCTGTCAGTAATATTCTTAATCTCTTTGGGTGGTCTGTCTGATGCTAGTACAATCTGTTTGTTTGCTTGATACAGAGTATTGAAGGTATGGAAAAGTTCTTCCTGAGTTCTAGGATATGTTTCTACAAACTGAACATCATCGATAATCAAGAGATCTACAGCTCTATACTTGTTTCTAAAATCTTCATTTCGCTTTGTTCTAATTGAATCTACCATCTCATTTAAAAACTGTTCGATGGAGATATAAACAACCTTCTTTTCAGGAAATCGGTTAATTACTTCATTTCCTATTGCTTGCATCAAGTGTGTTTTCCCCACCCCAGTGTTTCCATGGAAGAATACCGGGTTATATGCTTCTCCGAGGCTATCCACAACAGCTTGAGCTATCGCTTCCGCCAATCTGTTGTTTGTGCCAACAATGAAATTTGAAAAAAGATATCTAGGATTCAACTGAGCTTTTTTTAGGTTTTCTTCTTTCAGAGATTTTTCATTTTCTGCAGCAGAAAACAGATCAACAGTCTGATTAGTTCGAGGATCATGATATTCATATTTTGGTTTTTCTTTCACAGCCTCTCCTTCTCGTAAGTTTATCTCTATCTCCAAATTCTGACCACATGATTTTAAGAGTGCATCTTTTAGTGCAAGGCGATAGTCTCTTAGCATCTTCTCTCTTTTGTATGGGACATCACAGGACACTTGAGCTACCCCATTAGAGATATTTTCGATGTAGCATCCTCCAAAAGTATTTTTGAACTCCTCCGCTCCAATCATCAACTTTAAGTTTTCCTTGGTAGACCTCCACAACGCGTCTGGGTCTAAGGTTTGTATATAGGAGGAAGCAACAGAAATCTCTGGCTTTGGTAGTTCTTGTACATGTGTGTTAAATTCTGCTTTGTCCATACTGTAGACAGGTTATATATTATCTTAAGGCAGTTTGGAGGCAGTGTTCTGGCCGATTGGGACTTTAGACCATTATATATATTTTCGTGAAGATGTGGATATGTATTCTAGGACGTTAGGGATATCCTTTGCTAGAAGGCATTTCTAAAACACGATTTAATATCTAGAATTTTTAGAGGGTGAAAAAGACAGATTTATGTTTTATCCGGCCAGGCTATAGCCAGGCCTTCAGTCAGAAAAAGTTCATCGGCAGTTGAGCTTGCTAGGCTGTTGTTTTAGCATAAACAACCACAAACTATTCAAATATATTCTTACTTTTAAATATGCACAACGCAAAAAGGTGGCATGCAGTATACTTTTAGAAGAAATGAACGGACTATGAATTAAGGTCAGGCCATAGCCAGGCTTAAGTATTTGCCAATTATCCACTCATCATATATAATACCCACGATATCATATAGAGTAACAAATCAATGAAAAGAACATACCAACCAAAAAATGTAAAAAGAATTAGGAAGTTTGGCTTCATGGCTAGAAATGCTACCCCCGATGGAAGAAACGTACTAAAAAGAAGAAAAGCAAAAGGTAGAGTAAGACTTACTGCAAGTGAGGAATACAAGACCCTTAGAAAAAAACATACAAAAAGTATAAGATAGTAGTATATATGCTACCTAAAAAGTATAAATTGCCAGCAAAAGATTTTCGTTATGTATACTCCAAAGGTTTGAAGTTTCGTGGACAGTATGGAATGTTAGTTGCACTAGCTTCCTCCTCTGCTCCTAAGTTTGGTTTTGTGTTAAACAAAAAGGTAGGGAATGCCGTTCAAAGGCATAGGATGACGAGACTTCTTAGAGTGATTGTAATGGAATTGGTTAAAGAATTAGAATTAGATAACTACAAATTCAACTTTGAATATGTGGCTTTCGAGTTTTGTGATTCTAAGGAAACATTAAAAGCAGATGTAATTACTCAGTTTAAGAATGTGATTAAGGAATGAAGCATATTCTTCTCTTCTTAATACGTATCTACCAAAAGACTCTCTCCTATGACCATGGGTATATGGGGAAGCTATTTCCTAACAATAGGCCATGTAAATTCACTCCTTCTTGTTCGGAATATGGATATCAAGCAATAGATA
>LBSF01000020.1 GCA_000991805.1 candidate division WS6 bacterium GW2011_GWC2_36_7
TCCGTTCTTTTTATTGTTCCAACAATTGAAGAGAGACAGATCTTCATAAACTCCATGACATATTACTATGCTACAGCTTCTAAGTTTGATGGGAATAACCCATTAATGAATAGAAAAACGGGTGGTATGTATTTGGAGCTTGTTGGTATCTCAGCTGAAAAGTATTCAAAGAATGGTGGAGATTCCACGGAAAATGCCGATTTGATTAGTAGCGTTGGGAAATGGAAAAATTATGCCTTAGACTATACGAGAAAGAGTATTGATACTAATCCAGCTGAATATTCTAACTGGGAGACTAGAGCACAGGTATACATGGGGCTTGTAGGGATGGGGTTCAAAGATTATGCTTCTGACTCATTGTATTCTTTACAAAAAGCAGCTGAATTAAATCCACTAAACTACGAATTGTATTACAGCCAAGCTCAGGTATATCTCGTAAATGGAGACAAGGATTCTGCGCTTTCCGCATTGACCAAGGTCTTGAGTATCAATGCGCAGCATATACCCTCGTTGATGTTGGCTGCGGATATTAACAATCAAAAAGGAAATACAGATGTATACGAGTCATATCTAAAAGCTGCTAAAAAGATTCTTGAGAATGGTGGGCAAACAAATACGGATGTATACAAGCAAATAACAGAGAAGCTTAATGCAACGGTTCCAGCTAGTAGTACAACTGAAACTACTAACACAACGGAGACGACTCACTAGGGAGATAGTAGGGCTTGCCTCTAAATATACAGAGTGCATTGATGATTAAGTTCTGACCATATTGTGTTCTAAATACCTTTGATAGCTTCTCAAGCGTATTCCCAGTGGTGACTACATCATCAACCAAGGTTATGCTTTTGTATTTGCTGATATCTTTAGCGTTGTGGTTTTTGAGATAGAAAGGATTCTCTTTTGAATTGTATCTTTCCACCTTATTTTTGCTTGCTTGATGGAAATCTGAGTTTTTACAATAGATAAAATCATTCTTCATATCTAGATTAAAATGCTTTCCAATACATGAAGTAATATATTCCATCTGATTAAAACCCCTCTCATTTCTTCTTGTATCTGATATTGGTACTGGGATAAGTAAGGTACCCGCCAGATTAGGCTGGAAAGAAGATCTTTGAATGATATCAGTGAATAACTCGGAAAGTCCCATCGAAATTTCTCTAACATTCTTGTATTTGTACAACTTCAATATACTCGAGGACATATGATTGTACTCCCAACCTACGAAAACATTGTCTAACGAACAGCACTTTCTACATTGTGTATGAGAAGAATATTGGGGTGAAAGTCTACGACAAATATAGCATTCAGGGAGATTTCTTTTGAGTAGCTTTTTGCAATCATCACAGATATAATTACCGTACCTTTTACAAATACAGCACATATTAGGAAAGAGAAAATTGAGTAGTGGAATGTTCATGGATATATACTAGAGTAACAATATTAAAAAGAGGTGAATTGATAAAAGACACAGATTAAATTATGATATTAGTCGCATAACTTGCCAAGATTAATATGAGGAAACCAGCGTTAAATAAGAATGGGATCTTTTTTGTAATGAGTATATTACTTGTTACAAAGATATTGGGATTCATAAAACTAAGAACCATTGCTCAACTCTTTGGAGTATCTCATGAATTAGATATCTTCTGGGCAGCATTCACAATCCCAGATATGCTTTTCACAATCTTAGTAGCAGGCTCAATTAATGCCGCCATAATCCCAATCTTTTCAGAAGTATTCTACAAAGAGGGAAAAGAAAGATTAGACAATTTTTTTAACCATCTGAGTCTCATTATCTCCGGAATGACCGCATTGATAGCACTGCTGTTCTTCATATTTACACCTCAAATCACGGACCTAATTCTCACATCAAGTGTACTTCAGAGTGCATTAAACTTTTCTCAGAATATCGATGTTACAGATTACAATATGTTCGTATTCCTAACTAGAATAATGTTGCTTTCGCCAATACTCTTAGGATTTAGTAGCATCATAACGGCATATCTTCAAGTCAAAAAACAGTTCTTTACCACTTCCTTAGCACCTCTCTTCTACAACCTTGCATTAATAATTGGACCTGTGATTTTTGTAGTCTTTGGAAAGATGGGAGTAGAGGGAATCGCAATTTCAGCAGTATTAGGGTCATTACTACATCTACTAATACAGCTCCCAGTTTTTATGTCTAACTACAAGAATAGATATTCAATATCATTTAGTACGATTAAAGCCGCATTCAAGGATTCAAAGGTTGTGAAAGCAGTTAAACTCGCAATCCCAAGAACTATCGGAATAATTGGTGAACAGGTTAATACAGTTGTAAATACATTGATTAGTTTCTCATTAGCTGCCGGAGCATTGAGTTCATATAGATATGCTCTAAGTCTTCATCAATTCCCAATCAATATCATAGGAAGTGCAGTAGCTCAGTTGGCGCTACCTGATTTAGCAAAGCATAGTGATATTGAGAATAGGGAGAAATTTAAAAAGATTTTTAACTCATCGGTTCAATTTGCTTTGTATCTTGTATTGCCAATCATTGCAATTTTTGTAGTATTGAGATTACCAATTGTACGTTTAGTATATGGATCTGGAGCATTTGACTGGAGAGCAACTATTCTTACCTCATGGTGTTTGGTACTACTATCATTCTCCATCCTTGGACAAACAATAGATCAAATTATACTAAGAGCCTTCTATGCTCTTAAGGAAACATGGATGCCATTGATTGGTATCGCCATAAGTATTGTAGTGAATATCGTTTTAGCATATCTCCTAACGAATTTCTTTAGCCACTATTTTGATTGGAGACCAATTCTACAACAGATGCTATCACAGATTTCGCATGCTGATGGAGTCGGTTTTTGGCATGTATTCCAAACGTTCATTCAAGACTTCTGGAGATGGTCTACCACAAGGGGAACTTCTGACATGGCAGTAGGTGGCCTATCACTCGGCTTAGGAATCTCATACGTTGTGGAAGTAATTATTCTTTACATGTTACTAAATGCAAAAACCAAGATGATTACCTTTGCAAATACTGTAAAACCATTCTTGATTAAACTCTTGAACACAGTATTAATGGGCATCGGGATGTATTTGCTTTTCAAACTTTTCGACTTTAAACTAGATACCAGCAAAACAATGTACGTTATACTTCTCTCAGCAGCAACCTCTGCATATGGCGTACTATCATATTGGGTAGGATCAAGAGTATTTAAGATAGAGGAAGTGTATCTTTTCGAAAAGAAGTTAAAGAAAATATTGCTAAAAGTATTTAAGAACAAAAAGAATGAAGAAAGTCTTTAGAATTTTGTTAATAATATTCCTCATATTCATTGGGATTCTTGTATACCCAATAATTTCATACCTTCTTTGGCAAAAGCAGTTTCAATCGCAAATTCCTAATATGAGTTGTGTATCCAATCTCACAGAGCTATTACCCTTGGATGAAAAGTTTAAAGGCTTTGTAATGTCTGAAGATCAAAATACCTTCATAGAACTTTCAACAAATGAGACACTTTCCCTCTTACAAAGTACGGATATCATAAGTGGTGGTGAAGTAACAAATATATGTATTGCACCTAATAGCGCAGTATGGAGCATATATGCAAAGCTTTCACTTCAGGGTATCAATATCCCTTGGGTTAGATTGGATATCGCAAAAGATACTATGGAGACAGCTCAGCTCTACGTATCCAATATTTTTGTTGGAAATATTCTAGTTCCAGAAAAGATAACTGAGAATATTAAGACACAATTGAACAAGGGTATTAGTGATGCATTGGTTCTAGTTAATGAAAACAACTTCCTTGGTAGAAAGATACAAAATATTGAACTTCTAAATGACAAGATAGTAGTGAAGGGTACTCTTTAGATAAATCTTGATGTGGAGCGAGTTTTCATGGTACAATCTTAGCAATCGATAAATTAATTTGCTAATTATTATGTCTACAAAACAAACAATACAGCCCCTAGGAAAAAGAGTATTAGTACAACCTGATGAATTAGAACAGGTAACCAAAGGTGGGTTAGTCTTACCTCCAAGTGCAAGTGATGACAAAAGACCTGCTACTGGAATAGTACTTACATTGGGTATTGGGAAAAGAAAAGGAGAAGATATCAAATTTGATGTTAAAGTAGGAGATAAAATATATTTCAAAAAATATTCTCCAGAAGAAATAGAAGTTGAAGGTAAGAAGTATTTCTTGCTAGATACCGATGATATTCTCGCAATTTTAAAATAACTTAAGTTTTAACTCGTACTCATATGTCAAAATCAATAATATACAATGAAGAAGCTAGAAGAGCTCTTAAAGCAGGAGTAGATACAATAGCCAATGTAGTCAAAGTAACCCTTGGACCAAAAGGTAGAAATGTAGCAATAGCCAAGAGCTTTGGATCTCAAGTAATTACCAAAGATGGTGTAACTGTAGCAAAGGAAATTCAAGACAAAGATCCATTTAAAAATGTTGGAGTTGAAATGATAAAAGAAGCATCCAACAAAGTAAATGAATTAGCTGGAGATGGGACTACAACTGTGGCAGTACTTGCTCAAGCAATCGCAAATGCAGGATTCAGGAATGTATCTGCAGGTGCAAACCCAATCGCAATTAAGAGAGGTTTGGACAAAGGTGTTGAAATAATAGTTACGGACTTAAAGAAATCAGCAAAGAAAATATCAAAAGGCGAAGAGATTTCTCAAGTAGCTACAATTTCTACAAACAATGACAAAGAACTTGGAGATATGATTGGCAGAGTATTTGAGAAGGTTGGCAAAGACGGGGTCATAACCGTTGAAGAAGCTAAAGGTTTTACAGATGAGGTTGAATATACTGAGGGTATGGAATTTGATAACGGGTATGTAAGTGCATATTTTGTTACAGACAGAGAAACATTGGAAGCAAGTATGGAGAATCCATATATCTTTGTCACAGACAAGAAGCTTTCTAATTTACAAGATATTCAAGCAATTGCAGAGAAGGTGTTAAGTGCAGCGGATAGACCATTGGTAATCATTGCTGATGATATTGAGAATCAAGCATTAGCTACATTGGTGCTCCAGGATTTGGTGATAGAAAGAAAGAGATGTTAAGAGATATTGCTGTCATTACTGGTGCAAAGTTTGTTTCTGAAGAATTGGGTCATACTTTAGATTCTGTAGAATTAACAGATCTAGGTTCTGCAAAGAAGGTATTAGTTACTAAAGAAAATACGATCATTGTAGAAGGAAAGGGCACAAAGACTGAGATAAAAGAAAGAGTAAAGGAAATTAAAGCACAGATTGCAAAGACATCTTCTGACTATGATAAAGAAAAGCTTCAGGAGAGATTAGCAAAGCTTGATGGTGGCGTTGCTGTAATTCAAGTTGGTGCTGCTTCTGAGACTGAGGCTAAGGAGAAAAAGGATAGGGTGACTGATGCTATTCATGCTACACGTGCAGCTCTTGAAGAAGGGGTTGTTGCTGGTGGTGGTTTGGCGCTTCATAATGCACAGTCTGTTCTTGAGAAGGTAAAGCTTGAGGATGTTGATGAACAGATGGGTATTGAAATCCTTAGGTCTGCATTGAGTGAACCTCTTAAGCAGATTGCGGAAAATGCTGGGGAGGATGGAGCAGTTGTTGCGTCTAAGTGTTCTGGTAATCTTGGATACAATGCTAAGACAGGTGAGTATGTTGATATGATTAAGTCTGGGATTATTGATCCTGTTAAGGTTACGAGATTGGCATTAACTAATGCAGCTTCTGTTGGGACTATGTTGATTACTACTGAAGCGGTAGTAGCAGATATTCCTGATGAAAAGAATACTCCTCCTATGGCTCCTGATATGGGTATGGGTGGGATGATGTAATCTGATATTTACGTTGGATAATGAGGGGGAGGTGCAAGCCTCCTCTTTTATTATGACGGGTTATTGGTAAAGGGATCTACCCTTTTGGAAATATCTTCTAAACCTCGAAGGACACGTATAACACTTGGGAGAATAACGGTCCCCATTTCTTGCTCAGTAACCTTTCCTTCTGGATTTATATATCCTTTATTCTTTTTGATATTAGCATCATCAAATAGGTATTGAAAAACACCAGCTTTATAGTCTTTTTCTCTGAAATGTTTTTCGTCTTCTGAAGTGGTTTGGTTTTTTACTAATTCATTAAAATTTTTAATGAGATCTTCTTCTGGAATATTTGATTTTAGATCATTTAGAATACGTGTTGTTGCGAATAAAACTCTGAATGTTGAGATTATATATGATCTCTTGTTATGAAATTCCAAACTTTGAATAGATTCATCAAATGCCCCCAAATCCGAGAGCTTATCTTGCATTAATTTTACATTCTGATCGTTTGTATCTTTGTATTTGATTCTTGTAAGTTCAGATATCTCTGGATCCTCTTGGATTTCGAATAAATCGTTTGATAGATAGTTGAGAGTTTTTTCCTCGTTAGTTAAAACAATTCCTTTAATATCTTGTATAGTAGTTGAATAATTAATCACGTCACTGGAACCGATTTTTTCTGGCAAAGGAGTTATGGCGATATCTTCTAAATTTGTTAAACCGTCTGAGAGAGGTAATTCTATAATCATACCTAATTATACCACCTCTAATACCTCATCTCCTGTGCTAATAACTTTCCTAATATATTTATACCCTTAAAAGTTTTAACACTCTCAATCTTTAATCCATTATCTTCTCTAATCAATACCATATCATTAAGATTAATCTCACTATTAGGAGAAACATACATAATACCCTTTGAACCATCAATAACTACCATATCTAATGCAAAAGCCTCCGGATCAACACTCAAAACCCAATCAGGAGCATTGTAAAATAGATACGTATTAGATTTGTTAAAAACAAAATTATTTGGAATAGTTGTAAATAGGGGAACACGACTAAAGTTCATCTTAATACTCCCATCTGTAATATCATTTAACAAGTCCGATGGAGTAGTATTCAAAGCCTTAGCCAAAGACTCTAACTGATTCAATGGAGAACTAACCCCACGCTCATATCTAGAAATCATCTCCCAAGTCTTACCAATCTTGTCAGCCAATTGCTGTTGAGTTAGATTCTGTCTCTCACGATATATCTTAATATTCTCACCAATATAATTGTTGTTCATATATATAGAATTGTATTCATAACAAGAAGATTAAAGAATAGAAGAGCATATCTTTTAAAAGAACTATTAAGTCATGTTGAAAGGAAAATGAAAGAAATATATTTAATAATTAAATATGGGAGAAATACAAAAGATAACCAATCTATACGAAAAGATACATAAAAAGGAATATATGTCACAAGAGGATATTAAATTACTAAAAAAACTTGTGAAGCGGATATACAATACCAACCCAATTGTCCTTTAACCATTTATCAGCTAGTCGTTGGGATTCTAATAATCCTCTTTTGGCCAATTCCTTGTTTATGACATTCCCCTGATGAGGTTTGTCAAAACGCTTTTCTAATGGAGAACTAAAACCATGGGCATAGTGACATAGCTCATGTGCAATGGTAGCGCTAACTACATATTCTGGAACTATCTCATTTTGGAAATACTTAGTCATGGTTATAACCGTAACACGCTTGTCATCCTGTACATCATAGTCATCTAAATTCTTTTTTAACAAACTTTTGATTTTGGTATATTCGTTTGCAATTTTAATACTACCTAATTGACGTTTAGAATATTTGCCAAACTTAATAAGGACAAGGTTTTTCCTTGGTATATCTGAGAAATATTCTTCCCACAAATCATACATTAAATTTTCTAAATATTTTCTATCTCTCATGCTATTATATTAAAATGATTTTACAGAAATACAAGAAAAAACTCACTACATTACTAAATGTCCTCAAATTCATATATGGTAGATACACCACTGTAGCTGTAGCCAGAGACATTCTCTTTGTAGTAGGTACCGCATCTGAAGTATACAGCATAACCATTGCAGGTAAGTTCATTGATGAAGTAGCTAAGATTCTTCTTAACTGGAATCAGTTTGATATGAGCCAATTCCTGGAAACTCAAGCATTCTTTCATTTAGTCACAATCCTTGTCCTATGGTCCATTATTCAATCATGCAACCAAGCGAAGATGCATCTATACAATGTAATATATGAAAAGGTATGGGAAGACGCAAGGTATATGATGATAGCGAAGGTATCAAAATCTAACCTTCAGGATGTAGAGCAAGAGAAGTTCCAAGATTTACTTACATATGCTCCAGCATATTCCATAGATAGGATAATACAAACATACAATAGCTTCTCAAGTATAGTTAGTAGTGTTGTAAGATTTGTTAGTGCTGGAATCATAATCTTCGAAACAATGAGCTGGTCGGTATTGTTACTCATCCTCTTCGTTCTTCCTGAAATAGTTGTTGTCCATATTGGTAGAAAAAAGATTCGTACATACCAAGATGATGAAGTTGGAAAGCTAAAATATCTTAACTATCTTTCTAATCTTACACTAACTATCTCGAATTTCTTAGAACTGAGAGTAAACGATACTTTCGCCTATGCCAAAAGAAAATATACTCAAGAGTATGATGAATTCCTAGAAGGATATTTGAAAAAGGATGCGAACTTGTATCGAAATAGGGCAATCATATCTATCTTAGGTCAGTCATTGAAAGTCGGCTATGTGGTATACGTGCTTTCATTCTCGATCGTTAAAAGGTTCAGTCTGGGTACTTTCAAAGCTTTGTATGACTATGTAGATATGGCATACGGAAGCATGTATAGCGTTTTAGATTCCATAACCTACATATCTTCGTTGTTGGGGTATGATGAGAAATTCTTTGATTTAATGGAATACGAGGGATTTGGAGATCATGAACATGGAATTAAGAAATTAGGAAACAATACCCCAGTGGTTCAGCTCAAAAATTTGAGCTTTTCATATCCCGATGATCCTTCAACATTAGTTCTTAAGCATATTGATATTGAAATTAAGCCAGGAGAAAAAGTCGCATTCTTTGGTGGAGATGGGTCAGGTAAAAGTAGCATGGTAAAGATCTTGTCTGGATTGTATCAGATTAAAAGTGGAGACTATCTTCTAGATGGTATCTCTGTGAAAGATTTGGATAGAGGGCAACTAAAGAAAAATATTGCGGTAACCTTCCAAGATTTCATCAATTACAACTTTAGTGTGAGGGAAAATGTCGTTATTTCTGGAGAGAGAAAAAATATTAACAAGCATCTTTACAACGAAGTATCTAGGGTTAGCCAGATCACAGAATTTCTTAAAAAGGAAAAGATTGATGAATCTCATATCTTAGGCAAAACCTTTCCTGGTGGGAAGGATCTTTCCCCGGGATATTGGCAAAGGCTTGCAATTTCTCGAATGCTTTACAGAAACAAAAAGATTTTCATAATGGATGAATCATTTACATATATAGATTCGGAATCTAAGGACATTCTTTTACAAAACATTATTAAATATATTGGAGAGAATAGAACGATGATATATATAACCCGAAGTGTAGAGGATTTGGATTTGTTTGATAGGATATATTTCTTTGAGAATGGCAAGGTTGTTGAAGTGGGGAATTTTAAAGAATTAATGAAAAAGAAGAAGAAGTTCTACAAAATCGCCAATGAGAGTTAACTGTATATACAGTGTGTAGGGATAGAGTGTAAAATATACGCTATGGAACTTTTAAACGGCAAATTGCTTTCACAAAAAATATTAGATGAAATCTCGCACGAGGTAGCAGATATTAAACGACAAGGTAAGAAAATACCTAGATTGGATATGATTTTGGTTGGGGATGACTTTGGAAGTATGAAGTATGTACAAATGAAAGAGAAAACAGCTAGAGATGTAGGGCTTGAGGGTGTTGTTCATCATTTGGAGAATAGCGTTAATACTTTAGATATTGTAAATCTTGTAGATTCATTAGACAAAGACTCTGAGGTTGATGGGTATATGATTCAGCTGCCATTACCGGACCATATCAATATCAATCTTGTACTAGATGCAATGGATTCTCGTAAGGATGTCGATGGACTTTCACCAGTAAATTTGGGAAAGCTTTTTCAGAAAGATCCTTCTGCAATAGTGCCTGCAACACCGTTAGGGATAATGAAGCTTCTTGAAGAATACCATATCAAAATATTCGGAAAACATGTTGTAATACTTGGAGCTAGTAGCATTGTTGGTATTCCTTTAGAGGCTATGTTACTTGAGAAGAACGCTACGGTAACAATATGTAATATCCATACCGTAGATATTGAAGAAATTACAAAAGATGCAGATATATTAATTTCTGCTACAGGAAAGCCATTGCTTGTTAAAAAGAATTTTTTGAAATCTGGTGTTGTAGTTATTGATGTTGGCTCGAGTAAACATCCAGAGACTGGAAAGATTGTGGGAGATGTTGATTGGGATTCCATTCAAGGTATTCCTTCTTACATTACTCCTGTTCCAGGTGGTGTTGGCCCTATGACTATTGCTTCCCTAATGCTTAATTTAATGATCTGCTACAAAAAAAATGATAGAAGATAAAGAAATATACAACAGTATCCAATCCGAAGCTCGAAGACAAAAAGAGGGATTAGAACTAATAGCTTCTGAAAACTATGTTAGTTCCGACGTACTCGAAGCTTTAGGCTCAATATTAACCAATAAATACTCCGAGGGAATGGTTAATAAAAGATACTATGGTGGAAATCAATTCATTGATGAAATTGAAACAACAGCTGTAAACAGAGCAAAACAGATATTTGGCGTAGATCATGTAAATGTTCAACCATATTCAGGAAGTCCTGCAAATCTTGCAGTATATTTCGCACTCTTAAATCCTGGAGACAAAGTAATGGGGCTTAACTTGTACTTTGGCGGGCACTTAACACATGGTTGGAAGGTAAATATAACGGGAAAATATTTCAATTCAGTGCAGTACGAAACTGGAAGAGATGGGCTTTTAGATTACGATATGCTTGAAAAACAGGTTAAAGAGGAAAAGCCTAAGTTGCTTTTCTGTGGTGCAACTGCATATCCAAGATTGTATGATTACAAGAGATTGGTAGAGATAGCTCACAGCGTAGATGCCTATTTTGTGGCAGATATTGCCCATGAATGCGGATTAATTGCAGCAAAGGTTATACCTTCTCCTGTAGGATTTGCAGATGTAATAACGACAACAACACATAAAACTCTTCGAGGTCCAAGAGGTGGAATGATAATGTGTAATGGAAACCCATCTGAGCCCCTAAGACCTCTTGTTGAGGGTGCTGACCCAAGGAGGAATCTTCCTACCCTAATAGACCGAGCCGTGTTCCCAGGGCTTCAAGGAGGCCCACACAACAACACTACAGCAGCCATAGCCGTTGCATTAGGAGAGGCAATGAAACCAGAATTTGTAGAATATGCAAACCAAATACTTAAGAATGCAAAGAAACTGTCAGAGAAATTAATGGAATATGACTTTAACTTAATTTCAGGAGGTACGGATAATCACCTAATGCTAGTAGATTTAGCAAACAAAAACATCACAGGGAAGCAAGCCGAGGAAACTTTAGAGAAAGTAGGCATTACTGTAAATAAAAACACAATACCATTTGATGAAAGAAAACCATGGGATCCATCAGGTATTAGAATAGGTACACCAGCATTAACAACAAGAGGAATGAAAGAAAAGGAGATGGAAATAGTAGCTCAATTCATAGATAGAGCATTAAAGAATCCAAGTGATGATAATTTAGAAAAAATTAGGTTAGAAGTTAAAGAGTTTACAAAAGATTTCCCAATACCAGGAATAGATAACATTTAAACATTCTCGCCATGATACTCTCGGACAAGACCATAAAGGCCAAATTAAAAACAGGTGAGATAACCATAAAACCATTTGATGAGAAATACCTACAGCCTGCTTCATACGATTTACACTTGGATAGTCATTTTTTGGTTTTCAACAAAAAGAAAGACTTTGTCATAGATGTTAAACAGCCTATGGAAGACCTCATGCAAAGTATAGAGGTTGATGAAAATAAGGGATATGTACTCCAACCTGGCGAATTTGTATTAGCCAATGTTAAGGAAGTTACAGGGGTTGATGGTAAACATATTGCAAGGTTAGAAGGAAAAAGCTCTCTAGGGAGATTAGGATTAGCAATTCATGTAACTGCGGGATTTCTGGATCCGGGAAATAGCTTGAGGTTAACATTACACATGATTAATCTCTCTCCATTACCAATTAAAATATATCCAGGTATGAAGATTGCACAAATAATATTCGAGCTATTAGATCAGGAATGTGAAAGAAAATATGGTGCTGATGGGTTAGGAAATAAGTATGTGGGAACAATGACTGTAAAAGGAAGTGAATACTGGAAAAACTTTGAGAATGGATTAATGTAGTATAATAAATCCATGCATAACAACATCCGGGATCAATTCCCCATATTTAAAACAAAGGTTAATGGTAAATCTCTTGTGTATTTAGATAATGCTGCAACTACACAGAAACCTCAATTTGTTTTAGATGCAATAAATGAATATTACACAAAGTACAATGCAAATATTCACAGAAGTTCTCATGTATTAGCTAAAGAGGCTACTGAGAGATGGAAAGAAGCACATCAAATAGTTGCTGATTTCTTGAATGCAGATAGCTATAAAGAAATTGTCTTTACCAGAAATACTACGGAGGGATTAAATCTTCTGGTAAATACATATGGAAAACAGAATCTTTCAAAAGGAGATATTGTCATAATTTCAGAGATGGAACATCATAGTAATATTGTTCCTTGGCAGATACTACAAAAAGAGATTGGTTTTGAAATTAAATATATCCCGGTAAATGAGAATTTTGATTTAGATATTGATTGGTTGAGAAATGAAATACAGAAAGAAGGAGAGAGGATAAAGGTTGTTTCTGTCGTGCATATTTCTAATGTTCTTGGGACGTTAAATCCGGCGAAGGAGATTGCAGAATTAGCACATAGAGTAGGGGCATTTATGATTATTGATGCCGCACAAAGTATTCCACATATTAAGGTTGATGTTAAAGAGCTTGATTGTGATGCTTTAGTATTTTCAGGACACAAGGTATATGGCCCAACTGGGAGTGGAGTCTTATTCTGTAAAGAAAATATCTTAGAAAAACTTCCTCCATATATGGGTGGTGGGGAGATGATATTGAGAGTTTCTAAAGACGGTTTTGAAATGAACGAATTGCCTTGGAGATTTGAAGCGGGGACTCCAAATATTGAAAGTGGAATTGTATTGGGAGAGACTTTGAAATGGTTTAGTAAGGCAGTAGAAGAGATGGGTGGCTATGAAAAATTGATTGATCATGAAAGAAATTTAATGACGGGAGTTATTGACTCCTTTGATGGAATAGATTGGTTTAAACCTTTCGGAAAGATAGAAACAAATAATAGATATGGAGCTTTAACTTTCAATATTGATGGGTTCAGCTTTAAAGGATGTAAAGAAAAAGTGCGCGCTACCGTGACTTCAGAAATTCCCTCCTGATATGCCGCATATATGCCCGCAAACGAGCGCGCAAGCCATATAAGATAATTGCCAATTCCTTTTGGATCCTCCCCTCCCGACACCA
>LBSF01000021.1 GCA_000991805.1 candidate division WS6 bacterium GW2011_GWC2_36_7
CAATATCATTGACACACCAGGCCATGTAGATTTCACAGCAGAGGTTGAAAGATCTCTTCGTGTATTGGATGGAGCTGCAGTAATTTTCGATGGAAGAAAAGGTGTAGAACCACAATCTGAAACAGTTTGGAGACAAGCAAATAAATATGGAGTTCCAAGAATCTGTTTTATGAATAAAATCAACTTAATTGGTGGTGACTTTGAACATAGTTTCCAAACTATTAGAACTCGATTAAGCAACAAAGCAGTTGCAGTTACATTGCCAATTGGTAAAGAACATCAATTATATGGATATGTAGATTTGATAAAAAGTCCCTATCCCTGAAGATATGGCAGAGACAGTTGCAAGTCATAGAGAACTTTTGCTTGAAGTATTAGCAGAGCAAGATGATGTACTAATGAATAAATATTTTGAAGGAGAAGAATTAACTACTGAAGAACTATATGCAGCTCTAAGAAAAGGAACACTAGCTTTGAAAGTATTCCCAGTATTGGGAGGAGATTCTAGATCCGCAATGGCAAAGACATTGTTGGACTACATTACAATTTGTCTTCCTTCCCCTGTAGATATAGCTTCTGTCAAAGGTGTGCACCCAAAGACAGGTGAAGAAGTAGAAAGACATGCAAATGAAGAGGAACCATTCTCATCTCTAGTATTCAAAATTGTAAACGATTCACACATCGGAACACTCTCATATTTTAGAGTCTATTCAGGGAAAATCGAGGCAGGTACGTATGTATTGAATTCAACTCGAAACATTAGAGAAAGAGTAAGTAGATTGGTATTGATGCATGCAGATGATAGAGAAGACGTTCCATTCTTGAAAGCAGGAGACATTGGAGCAATTGTAGGACTCAAAGATTCTACAACAGGAGATACTCTTTGCGATGAATCAAAGCCAGTAATTTTGGAAAAAATTACATTTGCAGAACCAGTTGTATCTGAAGCTATTGAACCAGCTACAAAGTCAGATGAGGAAAAACTTACAGATGCATTGGGGAGACTTGTAAAAGAAGATCCTACATTTAGAGTTAGTACAAATCAAGAAACCGGACAAACAATTATCTCAGGAATGGGTGAATTACATTTGGAAATTATCGTTGATAGATTGAAGAGAGAGTTTAACGTAGCTGCGAATGTTGGAAAACCACAGGTAGCTTACAGAGAAACTATCCGAAAGGTAAATGATAGAGCAGAGGGTAGATATGTTAAACAGTCTGGTGGTAAGGGACAATATGGTCATTGTTGGTTGAAACTTGAACCAAATGAAGTTGGTAAAGGATTTGAATTCTTCAATGAAATCAAAGGTGGATCTATTCCTAGGGAATATATTGCTCCAATTCAAAAGGGTGTCGAAGAAGCTATGAAGTCTGGAGTTGTAGCTGGATATCCAGTAGTGGATGTTAAGGTCACAGTATTTGATGGGTCATACCATGAAGTTGACTCCTCAGAATCAGCATTCAAGATCGCAGGGTCAATGGCATTCAAAGATGGATGTAGATCTGCAAATCCTGTGCTTTTGGAACCTGTTATGAAAGTTGAAGTTGAAATGCCTGACCAATATATGGGTGATGTAACAGGCTCTCTTAGTAGTAAGAGAGGACAAATCCAGGGATCTGAAAGTTTGGGCAATGGTATCAGTAAGATAGATGCTATCGTACCTCTCTCAGAGCTATTTGGTTATACAAGTGAATTGAGATCTATCACTAGTGGTAGAGGAAGTGCAAACATTGAGCCATCTCACTACGCAGATGTGCCAAAGAATGTAGCTGATGAGGTTGCAGGAAAGAAATAGAGCTTAAACATTGGAGGATCTTGGAAAAGGCTCTGAAATTTCAGAGCCTTTTTACATATATATGGGGATTGAAAATATATAACCAAATTTTATGCCCCAAAATATCGGTAAATTACTACAAACCACTTGCAAGTCAGGCGACTTTTTGATAATATCCATTGCAGGTTTGCGAAAGAAAGCAAATCAGTATATTAGAAATAATATAAATAATTTATTAACAATATATACATGGCAGATTATAATAGAACAAAGCCACACATGAATATCGGTACCATTGGTCACGTAGACCACGGTAAGACCACTTTGGTAAGAGGTATTCTAAACGCATTTTACCCAGAAGCAGATAGGGCAAGAATGATCGACAAACTTGATAAAGATCCTAACTCTAGAGCAAAGTCTATAACTATTGCTGTAGCACATGTCGAATTTGAAACAGATGCAAGACACTACGCATTAGTAGATTGCCCAGGACACAAAGACTACATTAAGAATATGATCACAGGTGCAGCACAAATGGATGGCGCAATCTTGGTTATATCTTCTAATGATGGTGCTATGCCTCAGACTAAAGAGCACTTGTTACTTGCAAAGCAGGTTGGTGTTCCTAAGATCGTTGTTTTCATCAACAAATTTGGTGAAGCAGATGAGGAAATTCTTGAACTTATCAAAGCTGACGTACAAGATGCATTAAAGAAATATGGATTTGACGAGAATGCTCCAATAATTGTTGGTGATGCATTGAAAGCTCAAAAGGGCGATGAAGAAGGATTGGTTGCATGTAGAGAATTGATCAAAGCAGTCGACGAATATATGCCTATTCCTGAAAGAGATGTTGATAAGCCTTTCTTGATGCCTGTTGAAGATGTATTCTCTATCGAAGGTAGAGGAACAGTTGTAACTGGTAGAGTTGAAAGAGGAATGTTGAAATTAGCACAGGATGTTGAAGTATTAGGAATGGGAAAGAAACCGCTTAAAACAGCTGCTACAGGAATCGAAATGTTCAATAAGAGCATGAAAGAAGCTCAAGCAGGCGATAATATTGGTGTCTTACTAAGAGGATTGAAGAGAGAAGATGTTGAAAGAGGTCAGGTTATTGCAGCTTCTGGATCAGTTGAAACTCATACTGAATTCAAAGCACAGGTATATGTATTGAGCAAAGAAGAGGGTGGACGACACACTCCATTTGTAGCAGGATACAAACCACAGTTCTATATCAGAACAGCTGATGTAACAGGTGAAGTCACACTACAAGAGGGTACCGAAATGGTAGCACCTGGTGACCATACTGAATTTAACGTAAAGCTTGTTGCTGCTGTAGTAATTGAAAAAGGATTAACATTTGCTATCCGAGAGGGTGGACAAACAGTTGGTCAAGGTATTGTTACCGAGATTATTAAGTAAGCAATGTAATGAGGCGGGAATAAACCCCCGCCTCACTATGTAATTAATTTAGCTCTTTTAAATAATGGCTAGTACTGCAAAAATTAGAGTAAAGTTGAAAGGTTATGATTCAGTAGTAGTAGATAAGTCTGCTAGAAGCATTATAGAAACCGCAATAAGCACAGGTGCTAAAGTTGCTGGCCCTATACCTATGCCTACAAGAAAAAGAAAAATAGCTGTCAACAGATCGCCATTTATTTACAAGAGCTCAATTGAACATTTTGAGATAAATACGCATAAAAGAGTAATAGATATCATTGATCCTACTCCAAAGACTATAGATGCTCTACAGCACCTACAAATGCCTGCAGGAGTTGGTGTCGAAATACAATAATATACATATAAAAAAGATGAAAGCGTTAATTGGAATAAAAAAAGGAATGACACGAGTATTCGACAGTGAGGGAAAAGTTGTCCCTGTAACAGTTGTCGATGTTAAAGATTGTGTGCTTTCATTTGTTGAACCTATGGGTTTTGAATTAGGATTGGGAGAAAAGAAACACTCAAACAAAGCATTAACAGGAAAATACAAAGAAACTAAGAAAGTCCCTGCCTTAAGAAGATATTTTAAAGGAGAACTAAGTGTCGCAGATATAAAGATAGGAGATGAGATTAAGCCTGATATGTTTGCAGCGGGGGATAAAGTTGAGATAACTGGAATATCAAAAGGAAAAGGATTTGCTGGAGTTGTTAAGAGATGGGGTTTCGCAGGGGGACCTAAAACACACGGTCAATCAGATAGAGAAAGACACCCAGGATCAATTGGTGCAGGTACAGACCCAGGAAGAGTATTAAAAGGGAAGAGAATGGGCGGAAGAATGGGACAAGATACAATCACATTAAAAAAGAAAGAAATAGTTGATGTTAAAGAAACATATCTTTTGGTTGCTGGACCAGTTCCAGGTTCTAAAGGAGATCTAATTGCAATATTTAGCGAATAATAATGGAAAAAACAAAAGTAACTACAACCACAACTAAAGAAGTAAAGCCAAAGGCACAAGAAGTAAAGCTAAACCCAATTGTTTGGGAAGCTCCTTTTAATGGTGACTTAGTAGCTCAAGTTCTCTATGTTTACATGAGCAATGAAAGAAAAGGAACATCAAATGCTAAAACAAGAGGTGATGTAAGAGGTGGTGGTAGAAAACCATGGAAGCAGAAAGGAACTGGAAGAGCACGAGTAGGTTCTACAAGATCCCCACTGTGGGTTGGTGGTGGTGTTACATTTACACCTAATGATAAGAACTGGAGTAAAAAGATTAATAAACAGATGGCAAGAAAAGCAACATGTATTATGTTGTCTGAAAGATTAAGAAATGAAGTATTGAACTTTGTTACTATGCCTAAGGAAGAAATAAGAAAAGCATTAGAAGAGAAGGTTGGAAAGAAAGCTTTGGTAATAACTAATAATGTTGAGGTAAAAAGAAGCTTAAATAATGTTGAAGATATAACGGTGATTACACCAGCAAAGATAAATACAAAGCATTTGGTATCCGCAAGAAATATTCTTGTAGACCAGGATGCAGTTAAAATTCTTGAAGAAAGACTAACAAATGGAAAATAAAGAAATACAATTACAACCTGTTGTTTCCGAGAAAAGCTACAACTTAGCTAATGCAAGTAATAAGTACACATTCTTAGTAACAAGAGGTAATAATAAAATTGAGATGGGTAAAGCAGTTGAGAAGAAATATAAAGTACATGTTGAGAAAGTAAACAGTGTAGTAAGACCAGGTAAATCACATAGAAACCCTAAGACTAACGGAACACTTCGAAAGTCCGATATGGTTAAATTTGTGGTAACTCTTAAAAAGGGTGATAAAATCGATGAATTCTTAAATATATAACAATGGCAGTCAAAACATTTAAACCTACAACTTCGACATTAAGGAATACCCGACTTGAGGACAGATCTAGTTTGTCTAAGAAAAAAGGACCTAGAAGTTTAACAATTGCTAAGAACCAAAACTCTGGTAGAAATAGTCAGGGGAAAATAACCGTTAGACATCGAGGTGGTGGTTTCAAAAGAAGAATTAGAGTCGTAGATTACAAGAGAGAGAAATTTGGAGTCCCAGGTAAGGTTGAAGGTTTTTACTTTGATCCTAACAGAACAGCATTCTTAGCACTTTTAATGTATGCCGATGGAGATAAAAGATATATAATTGCTCCTCGAGGTGTAAGTATCGGAGATACATTGGTATCTGGCGAAAAGACAGATGTCTTACCAGGTAATGCAATGCAACTCAAGAATATACCTTCTGGTACTCAAGTACATTGTGTTGAGAGTATTCCAGGCAGAGGCGCAGCATTTTGTAGATCTGCAGGAAATGTAATTACAGTACAAGGTATTGATCCTACCGGTAATTTCGTACAGTTAAAGATGCCTTCTGGAGAAATCCGATTGGTAGCTGCAACATGTATGGCAACTATTGGACAAGTAGGAAATGAAGATAAGGTAAATGTAAAACTTGGTAAAGCAGGAAGAAAACGAAACTTAGGATGGAGACCAACAGTTAGAGGTATGGCAATGCATGCAGTTGAGCATCCACATGGTGGTGGTGAAGGCAAGGGTGTCATTGGTGGAGCTGCTAAGGACTTGTGGGGTAATAGAATTGGTACTAGAACAAGAGATAATAAGAGAACTGAGAAGTTAATAATTAAGAGACGAAGGACCAAAAACAGGCCTTTCGCTAAGAAATAATTTAGAAAAATCGAAATATGTCTAGATCATTAAAGAAAGGACCATACACAGACGAAAAATTGATGAAGAAGGTAACCATAGCAAAAGAAAGCGGAAAGCTTTCTCCAATAAAGACATGGGCTAGAGTATCTACAATTACACCAGAAATGGTTGGAATGAAGTTTTTGGTATACAACGGTAAAAAGCATGAGGAAGTATTGGTATCTGAATCAATGATTGGACATAGACTTGGAGAATTTTCTCCTACTAGAAAGTTTAAAGGACATGCTAAGAAAGGTAAGCTTTCACAAGTTTACGGTAGTAGCGGAAGATTTGAATAATAATTAAATAAAAATATTAAGATGGAAGAGAAATTAGTAACAGCAAAAGTAAGGGACATCGCAGAATCTCCAACAAAGTTGAGATTGGTAGCTGATGTCGTAAGAGGAATGAGAGTTGATAAAGCCCTGGATGCTCTTACATTGGTTAATAAAAAAGGATCAATAACTGTTAAAAAAGCATTAGAATCAGGAGTAGCAAGCGCAAGAGATTTGTTTAGTGTTGATAAAGCAGATTTAATTGTAAATAGTATATCTGTGGATGAAGGCAAAATACTCAAAAGAGCACATTTTGCATCTAGAGGTAGAGTATCTAGATTAAATAAAAGGAGATCACATCTTAATTTAGAATTAAAAGTTAAGTAACATGGGAAGAAAGGTAAATCCAATCGCAATAAGAATGGGAATCAATAAAATCTGGGATTCAGTCTGGTATGCAGACAAAGCTCAATTCCCTAAGATTTTTGCACAAGACATGAAAATTGAAGAGAAGATTAGGAAAACCTTAAAAGATGCAGGTGTAGATCAAGTTCAAATAATGAGATCTGCTAACAAGATCGAAGTATTGGTAAGTGTAGCAAGACCAGGAGTAGCAATTGGAAGAGGTGGAGAAGGAATAGACAAGTTGCAAAAGGAAATGAAGAATATGACAAAGATGGATATTGAGGTCAAGATTAAGGAAGTTAAAAAAGCTGATATGTCTGCAAGAATAATTGCTAGAACAATAGCTGAGGGTATCGAAAGAAGACAACCATCTAAACTTTTAATGATGAGTGCTAAGGAAAAAGCAATGATGGCAGGTGCAAAAGGATTAAGAATATGGATATCAGGAAGAATAAATAATGCAAGTCAGGCAAGAACAATTAAAACAACTGCAGGAACAGTTCCAGCACAAACCTTGAAAGCGGATATTGATTTCGCGATGGACACAGCAAAAACATCAGATGCAGGTTTAACGGGTGTTAAGGTATGGATATACAAAGGAACTAAGACCGACTACCAAGAGGAAGAATAATATATTTAATTAGAGTACTATGAACTTACAACCTAAAAAAAGAAAATACAGGAAAGAATTCAGAGGAAGAATGGGTGGAGTAGCTACTGCTAATAACAAGCTCGCTTTTGGTGAGTTTGGATTGAAAGCTATGGAAAATGGTTGGCTTGATGCAAGAGAGATTGAATCAGCAAGAAAAGCAATAACTGGTCACATTAAGAGAAAAGGAAAAGTTTGGATTAAGGTATTCCCACACAAACCATATACACATAAATCAGCAAACAGTAAGATGATTGGTGGTAAGGGTGCAATTGAAGGATACGTTGCAGTAGTAGTTCCAGGAACGTTACTTTTTGAAATGAGTGGTGTTACAGAAGAGATTGCAAGAGAAGCAATGAGACTTGGAGCGCAGAAGTTGTCTCTGAAAGCTAAGTTTGTTACAAAAGCAGCAATATAGCTTGAGAATAAGATAAATAATTGATAGAATACAAGCCGTTACTAATAAAAATATGAAAAAAGAAATAATAAAAACAACAAAAAAGAGAGAGAAAGAAGGAGTGGTTGTCAGCAACAAAATGACTGGTACTGTTCGTGTTGAGATTGAAGAGATTTCAAGACATAAAGAATACAGTAAAGTTATGAGAAAGCAGAAGGTTTTCTTTGCTCATACAAATGAAGCTTTGGAAGTAGGAGATAAAGTAACAATAAGAGAATCTAGACCTTTAGCAAAGAATGTAAATTGGGTTGTAGTAAGCAAGAAATAACATGGTACAAAGAGAATCAAGATTAACAATTGCAGATAACAGTGGAGCAAAGATTGCTAAGGTAATTGGTATTCCTGGAGCTTCTAGAAAGAGATATGCACACATAGGAGATGTTGTTAATGTTGCAGTACAGAAAGCATTACCTAATAGTGGAGTAAAGAATCACGAAGTGGGCAAAGCAGTAATTGTACGGGTTCATAAAGAATATAGAAGAAAAGATGGAACATATATTAGATTTGATGATAACGCAGGTGTATTAATAGATGGAAAGAGTAAGGCACCAAAGGGATCAAGAATATTTGGCCCTGTAGCTAGAGAGTTAAAAGAGAAGGGATTTGATAAGATTGTTTCTCTTGCACCAGAAGTATTGTAATTTAAAAAATATTGAAATGAAGATTAAAAAAGGTGATACAGTAAAAATATTATACGGTAAGGATAGCGGAAAGACAGGCCCTGTTGTTGCTGTAGATCTTAAAAACAATATGGTTGTAGTAAGTGGAGTAAATGTTTCAAAGCGACATTTAAAAGGTGATGGTAGAACTAGAACATCAGAAATCTTAACAATAGAAAAACCAATGGCAGTTTCTAAAGTGATATTGGTTTGTCCATTGTGTGGAAAAACAACAAGAGTTGGGTTAAAGAGAGAAGATGGAAAAGTAACTAGAATATGTAAGAAGTGTGGAAAAGAGATAGCAGATAAGAAAGAAGAAAAAGTTGAAGTTAAAAAAGAAACCGAAGTAAAAAAGACAGTTAAGAAAACTACAAAATCTAAAACTAATACTAAATAATAAAAATGGCACGATTAAGCGAAGAATATAACAAAACAATAAAAGCAGAACTAATGAAAGATGGAAACTTCACAAATGTTATGGAAGTTCCT